>JAITXH010000114.1 GCA_031284845.1 Puniceicoccales bacterium
GCTCTACGTCTGCATCGGGGAGCATACGCGTCTCGCGTGTGCCTGTGGGCGTCTCGCCCACATTGTTTGGGATTTGAGATTGGAGATTTGAAATTTGAGATTGTTTTTTTGTGGGGAGCATACGCGTCTCGCGTGTGCCTGTGGGCGTCACGCCCACAAGGATAAGGCGGGCGGGACGCACGCCAATGCACGCGAGACGCGTGCGTTCCCCCGATGCAGACGAGGGGACATTTTTTTGGGATTTTAGATTGGAAATTTGAGACTGGTTTTTTGGTTTTGTAATTTCTTGTAGGGCGTTTTGTTGGCGGCGCGTCTTCCGATTCTGACGGCCATCTTAAAATATCCGCGTCATCCGTGGTTAAAGTGAACGCCTGCCATCGTCCGCCCGCTCCGAGTGGGCACGGTGGAGGGGAGATGTTTTTTTGATTTGAGATTGGTTTTTTTCGGCGTTGAGGCCCACGAAGGATAAGGCGGCTTCTTGCGGTTTGGCGGAAACATTCTGCTGCCAGCCGTGTAGTCAGTGGTCGCATGACAACCAATTATAGCCGCAGAACCTTTCTCAAATACTCGACCGCGCTCGCAGCAGGGCTTTCTTTCCCCTACATCGCCAAAACGTTCGCTGCCCCCGGTTCCTCCGCAAACGAGACACTCAATGTTGGTCTCATCGGTTGCAGAAACATGGGCTGGGGCGACCTCAACGCCATGCTCACACACAAGGGCGTGCGCTGCGTTGCCTTGTGCGATGTGGACGATGCCGTCCTCGCCGAACGCAAAGCCGCGCTGGCTAAAAAATACGGGCAAAACGTCGAGACCTTCAAGGACTACAGAAAATTGCTTGAACGCAAAGACATTGACATCGTCATCATCGGCACTCCCGACCACTGGCATTGCCGCCAACTGGTGGATGCCTGCGCCGCAGGCAAAGATGTCTATGTGGAAAAACCCCTCGCCAACTCCATCGCCGAGTGCGAAGTGATGGTCAACGCTGCGGTCCACTACAACCGTGTCGTGCAGGTCGGGCAGCAACAACGCAGCCACGCACATTGGCACGAGATGGTGGACTACCTGCGCTCCGGTGAGCTTGGCAAGATCGGGCGCGTGAAGGCATGGGCAAACTTCGACTACGCTGCCCTGCACACGCCCGCCCCCGATTCGCCTGTGCCCGCAGGAGTGGACTACGATCTCTGGTTGGGGCCGGCACCCGTCCGCCCCTTTAACCAACAGCGTTTCCACGGGTCGTGGCGCATGTTTTGGAATTACGGCGGCGGCCTGTTGACCGACTGGGGCGTCCACTTGCTGGACATGTGTCTGTGGGGCATGGATGTGAAAACGCTTCCCCTGCACACGGTGGCCCATGGTGGCAAGTTCCTCGATCCTGAAGGCGCCCATGAGACTTTTGACACGCTTTCAGTCGCATGGCAGTTCAAAGATTTCATTTTGGAATGGGAGAACAACGCCACGAACAACGCCCCGCACGGGAAAAACTATGGTCTGTTCTTTCGCGGCAGCAACGGCACGCTCGTCGCGGATCGCGGCAAATGGGAAGTGTTTCCGGAAGGGAAAAAAATCCCGGTGAAAACCGCCAGGGCCAAGGGTGATTTTTACGTAAACCACACCGGAAACTTTTTGGAATGTGTGCGCACGCGCAATCGTGCAACAGCGTGCAGCATAGAAAACGGGAGCCTGTGCGCCAGATACACGCATCTTGGCAACATAAGCGCACGGGTGGGCAACGGCACGCTATTGGTTTACGATGAACACAAGCACCAGTTCAACGTCCCGGAGGCCAACCGTTTCTTCAAGCCGGACTACCGCCCTCAGTGGGAATTTCCCCAAGTGCGATAAGCCTCGCGCTTGGGATTAAAAAAAGCCCGCCCTGTTGAAGTCCTTGTGATGTTTTTTGGGGCGAGCTACTTCTTCCCGATCACATTCCAGAGCGTTTCCAAAAACCGTTCGTTCTGGGCGCTTGTGCCCACAGTCACACGCAAGCTATCCGGCATGCCGTAGGGGGCCAATGGGCGCACGATGACGCCTTGGCGCTGCAAAGCATCGAACACCTCTTCCGCGTTGGTAATGTGGAAGACCATGAAGTTGCCGTGCCCGGGCACGAAAGCCACCTTCAGCGCCGTCAGCGCCTGTTCCAGCTGGCTCAATCCGGCAAGATTCTCCGCACGCACACGGCTTACAAATTCTGTGTCATCGAGCGCACCGACGGCAGCGCTTTGGGCGACGAGATTCACGTTAAAAGGCTGGCGGACTCTTTGCAGCAGCGCGATGAACTCCGCCGCTCCGTAGAGGTAACCGACGCGCAGTCCGGCCAATCCGTAGATTTTGGAAAATGTGCGTGCGCCGACGATTTTTTTCCCGCTGGCGATGAGTGGGCGGATGTCCACTGCATCGTCCAGATATTCTGCGTAAGCCTCGTCCAAACACAGGACGACGTGCTCGGGCAGGCGGTTGGCGAAATCGAGGATGGCCTGCGGGGAGTTGGTGGTGCCGGTAGGATTATTCGGGCAGGCGAGGAAGACGAGTTTGGTGCGCTCGGTTATAGCTTCGAGCATGGCGTCCAAATCGTGCGTGTGCGCGGGCATGGGAACGGACACGGGCCGGGCACCGAAAAGCAGCGTCACCAGCTTATAAAAAATGAACGCCTCGCTGCCATAGACCACCTCATCGCCCGGACGCAAAAGCGCCTGTCCGAGTAAGACCATCACCTCGCTGGAACCGTTGCCCACGAGAAATTGTTCCGGGGCGAGATTCCAAAATTCGGCCAGCTTGTCGCGCAGCAATGTCGTAGCGCCATCGGGGTAATAGTTCACCTCCTGAAGGACGCGCATCGCGGCGGCGAGCGCCAATGGCGACGGGCCGTGAAGGTTCTCGTTAGAGGCCAGCTTTATGATGGCGGTGGGGTCAAGGCCGAACTCACGTGCGACGGTTTCGATTGGCTTTCCAGGCTGGTAAGTCGGTTGAGTAAGCACTGACGGGTTCACTAAGTCTGCGTATGTTCCCATAAAACGGAGAGGCATACTGGTAAGTCACAGGCGCACTGGCAATTCCTTTTGTTACATGCAAAAAGCGGTGTCTGCTGTGCCGCCCGGCAACCCGCACCCATCCGATAAAACCTTGCACAGAGCACGGCGAAAAGTATCTCTCCGCGCCAACCAAACACACTCGTTTCATGTTCTATTTTTTGATTCTTCTGGTATTCCCTGCGTTGCTCGGTTTGTGGGCGCAGGCCCGCGTGCATTCTGTTTTTGACAAAAACGCCAAGTTGCTTTCGCGCAGCGGTATCACAGGGCGCGAAGCAGCGCGTTTTGTGCTGGAATCTGCAGACATCCACGATGTCGCTATCGAATCAGCAGACTCCTTTCTCGGCGACCACTACGACCCGGCACACAAGCGCCTTGTGCTGAGCACGCAAAACTACAGAGGCACCAGCCTTGCCGCCCTTGGCATCGCCGCACACGAGGCCGGGCACGCCATCCAGCACAAGGAATCGTATGCGATGCTAAAGCTGCGCATGGCTTTGGTGCCCATCACCATGTTTTCATCAAATCTGCTGCCGTTCATTATCCTGGGCGGTTTCTTTTTCCGCGCCTACGGCCTGCTTTATTTAGGCGTCGCCTGTTACTTTATGCTGACGCTTTTCCAGTTGATTACGCTGCCGGTGGAATTTGATGCGAGCCGCCGGGCCGAAGTCCTGCTGAACAGGCTGGGAATCATCGGTGCCGATGAGCGCAAAGGCGTCCACGAGACGCTGAAAGCTGCGGGGTGGACGTATGTGGCGGCATTCGTGGCTTCGCTGGGCAACTTACTGCACTTGCTCTTGATCCTCTCAGGAAGCCGGCGCAGCAACGATTGAGGATACACTTTGCAAAAAAAACCGAAAATCCGAGCTGACGAGCTGCTGGTGTCTCTGGGCATGGCACCGTCCCGCACTGCGGCCCGCGCACTCATCATGGCAGGCAAGGTGCGGAGCGGCGCCGACAGCGTGGTAAGCAAGCCAGCGGTGCTATTTCCCGTTGACACCGTTCTGGTCGTCGAACGGCCTCCGCGCTTCGTCAGCCGCGGCGGTGAAAAGCTCGCCCGCGCCCTGGAGTATTTTGAAATCAAAGTAAACGGCTCTCATGCACTGGACGTGGGGGCCTCGACGGGCGGCTTCACAGACTGTCTCTTGCAGGCTGGCGCAGCGGATGTGCTGTGCGTGGATGTGGGACACGGACAATTACACCAAAAGCTGCGCACTGACCCGCGTGTGATCAGCCTGGAAAAAATCAATGCCCGCAATTTGCACACGATATCCCTGCCGAGGGACACCTTTGACGTCGTGGTGATGGATCTTTCGTTCATCTCGCTGACCAAGGTGCTGGAGTCCGTGTGGGGGCGCGTCGCGGAAGGCGGCGTATTGGTGGCATTGATAAAACCTCAATTTGAAGCAGAGCGGGAGGAGGCAGACAAGGGGGCCGGCATCATCCGGGACCCCGCTGTGCATGCGCGGGTAGTGGCCGGAGTGACAACCTTTATCACGGAAAAACTGGCGCATGCATCGGTGCTGGGCGTAGTGCCTTCACCGATAGAAGGCGGGGACGGGAACCGTGAATTTCTGGTGGGTATCAGGCACCAAAAAGGCTGAGTGCTGCGGGCTAAAGCAGTGCCAGTTTTTCACAAACTTCATCAATCAGAAAGCCCGGCGTCGAAGCGCCCGCCGTCACACCCACGACCTTGTATTTCCCCAACTGGCTCAAATCCAACTCTGCGGCAGTCTCCACATGGTAGCAAGGCAGGCTCTGGCGCTCAACAAGGGCGGCGAGCTTCACCGTGTTAGCCGAATGGCGCCCGCCGATGACCACGATGGCTTCTGCTCCCTCATCGGCGAGCACGAGCACATCGCTTTGCCGCTCGCGCGTTGCACCGCAGATGGTGTTAAACACGACCGCTCCGGGATAGGCACGCTTCAGATACTCTGCAAGATGCTCAAACTCGAATGTGAACATGGTGGACTGCGACACCATACACACCTTTTCCCCCAGAGGCGGCAAAGCATCTATGTCGGCTTCATTTTTAATAACGTGTCCACGGCCTTCCGTGTATCCCATCAACCCGATGACCTCAGGGTGCTTCGGGTCTCCGAAGATAACGGTCGTGTAGCCCTTGCGTGCATGGAGCTTTATGCGTCCGGCGATAGTGCCCACGTCCGGGCAGGTGGCATCTCGGAACTCCAGCTCAAGACTCTTCAGGTAAGCGCGCCGCTCAGGCGAAATCCCGTGGGCGCGCACGACCATGACCGCCCGCCGCCGCTCACTCTCGCCCAAACCGAGATTGAGGCTGGTCTGGCTCAGATAGTCTCCAACTTCGCGAATCCCTTCCGATTCGAGTTTTTCCATCATTTGGCTGTTATGGATGAGCGGCCCGTCAGTGAAGACCGGGCGTTTACCTTGTGTGGCGTATTCGCGGGCAATGTCTATCGCACGCTCCACACCCCAACAAAAACCAGCGCTTTTGGCTCGGATAACTTTCATGGGCACTATTAGAGCACAAAAAACCGCCCACTAAGAATCAAAAAAACAGGCCACCTGCCCTTTGTGATTTCGGCCCGCATATTTTTGAGAATCCGGGAGAGATTTGCCCGCTACGTATTCCATCGCCGCCGAAGCAGACGGCACCCTCCGGCTGCCCATGACAACGGCGGAAGCGCGGGAGGTGCGCCTCCTTACAGCGGCGAGGACGCCGACGCTCCCAGCGACATTTCCCACACACCTCTCATTTCAAATCATCGCAAAAGCAGAGGGTTGCGCTTTATTTCTCACACGAAGACACGAAGGCTGGCGCAGACGGAAAATGTCTCGTGGAAGACGAAGCACGGGGTTCCTCGCGATTCTGAGTGGAAAGATATCCCACTCGTAATCCCACGAAGTGGGTAAATGTTAATAACCGCCAGTGAAGTGCGAAGCACTGTAACCGGCGGATCTGCGCTGCTATCTAACCGTCCCTGAAAAGGGGCAAACTATGCCAGCGACACTCGCCACCAAAGTAGTTCGCCCCCGTCGGGGACGATGTTACGAGGGGGTGGGCTATCCGCCGGTTACACCGCTTCGCGGTTCATCGGCGGTTATTCACATTTTCCCCCGTTGGGGGATTCAGAAGAAAAAGATCCTGTGCTCCACTCGAAATAGCAAAGAACCATCACAGGTTTCTTAATATGATTTTCACAAGAGATTTAAAAACTTTTGGGATGGAGTAATTGCGCCAGCCTTCGTGTCTTCGTGCCTTCGTGTGAGAATTATTAAGGCTCTTACCACGTATAGGTGGCACGCACCGACCATGTGCGCGGTGTGCCGGGCACCAAGGGTACCTCTTCGTAATGCACATTCCAGATATTGTCCACCTGTGCCGCCAAGCTCAGGCCGGGCACCCAAGGCACACGCCAGACAAGCGACAAGGAGGTGAAAAACGGCGTGTCCGTGCCGCTGCGCAAATTGTTTCGCTCTTGCTTGCGAAATTCGTTGTCGCAACGCAACTCCACGCCGTAACCGAGACGGGCGACGATGGCGGCGGTGAGCCGGTGGGAGGCATAGTTGAGGGCATAAAAGCTGGCTTCCCCGGTCCGAAGGCTGTCGTTTTTGCGCAGCCAGGCATAGCTGAGCACGAGGTCGAGGCGCTTCCATGAATGCCTGAGAGCCAGCTCCGCGCCCCATGTGTCGCTGTCAAGTGCGCGTGCGCTCCGGGCATTGGGGGCTTCGGGGCGGTAGATCCAATCCATCATCTCGTTGTCGCGCCTGAAAAACACCGCCGGTGTGATTTTCCAAGCGCAGATGTCCGCATCCGCGCTCAACTCGATATTGCGCGTGTGCGAGCGCCCGATATCGGGGTCGCCGCGAAAAAGGCCTGAATCGGCACGCGCATTCAACGGCATGTAAGTCGGCGTTTGGGTCGCTTCGGAATAATCCAGCCCTATCCGGCGAAGCCAACCTTCCTCGTTGTCACGGGCCTTCCAGACGACACCGGCTACAGGTGAAAATGCGCTGCTTTCGCGATTGGATTCGTCGAAAGTGACACCGGCGGTAAACACCACAGCCCCGTTGAACAGCGGCAGTGTGTGGTCTCCGTAAAGACCGGCATAGAACTGGGTGCGCGACGAGTAGTGTCCGAATATCAATGTATCGGAGTCTATCGAGTCGGCGACAACTCCGGCGCGGTAGCGCAGGGCCGTCGTCCCAAAACCGGAATCTTTGCGGATGAGACTCAGCCGCCCGTCAACTGCGGCCCCTGCGACGCTGGTTTTATGGTGGGCGTCGCATCCGAAATACTGCCGGATGCTCGGAATAAGGTAGTGATCCTGATTGATGCGGTAATAAGCGCCGGCCTGAAATCCGTCGCCGTCGCCTCCAAACTCTTGCCGGTGATTGATCGCGTAAAGTTGGGTTTTCAGATCTTCCCGCTCTTCGCGCCATGCGCTGTTCACATTGCCCGCCGCGTAGAGATTGGGCCATGCGAAGCTTTTGGCCTGATAGCCGGCGAAGACATCTGTCTGCGAGGTGTCATCGCGGAGCTGCATCCGCCCGTTATAACGCTGAAACTCGTGGCCCGCATAGCGCAATGGGCCGTCGTCCCGCGAGTAGGATGCGGAAAAGTCAAAGCCGATGGTTCGCCCGGCGATTTTTTCAGGCCCGACCAAACCGGTGCTCAAATCGGCGTTGAACAAACCATGCCCGCCAGAACCAAGGGAAAAAGAGCCGCCGCTGACGATGGGCAACCACCCGAAGGCGATGTTTCCCGCAGTAGCGTTCCAGCCGCCCTGCGCATTGACAGCACCCGTGCGCACATCGGGTGCGCCGAGCATGGAGGGCGACACGGGCAAATCGGCAAAATAGTGTCCAGTCTGCGGGTCGTAGAGCGGGATGGCACCGAGGGTGAATCCGGTGTTCTCAAAGGTGCCGCCACGTATGCTCACATCGGCCTGCGCTTCGCCCATGTTGCGCGTCTGTGCGTCCACGCGGGGGTCAAAGCGCAATGCGGTGACGGGCATTGCAAAGGATTCGACAGAGTCCGGGTTGGCTACGCGCGGTGCGCTGACTGAGACGGCGGGCAACTCCACTGGCGCGGCTCCGGTATCAACGGTGTCTGACGCAGGGGCATCGGCGGCAAAGGTGGACAACGGCGCAGTGGTGCCCAGTCCGATCGCGGCGAATGCCAACGCGCACTTTGGGAAGCGGCTCAAGAATCGTGGTGTGGTGTGATTCATCGGTGCCGGGAAGTGCCAATTTTAAAAGGCAGGCGCAAGCCGATTGTTAATGCCTTTTTTATTTTCAGCTAACAATCAATGCTTACTTTTTTCCAACTCATTCATGCAAGCATTCTTAGGTGCTTGCGGAGTGAGTCCAAGCGCATTCAGCAACTCCAAGTCTGCATTTTCCTTTGGGTTGACGGTGGTCAATAGTTTGCCGCCGTAAAAAATCGAATTGGCCCCTGCGTAGAAACAAAGCGCCTGCCCTTCCCGGCTCATGTAAGCCCGTCCGGCGGAGAGGCGCACTTTGGTCTTGGGCAAAGCGATGCGCGTGGTGGCTATCATGCGCACCAGATCAAACACATCCACCGGGGCGGCCTCTTTCAACGGCGTGCCCTCCATGCCCATCAGGCAGTTTATGGGGACGCTCTCCGGCTCAGGGTCAAAACCCGACAGAATTTCCAACATGCGCAAGCGGTCATCCACCGTCTCGCCCATGCCGAGTATGCCGCCGCAGCAGACATCCATGCCCGCCTTTTGCGCGGCGCGAATGGTGCGCAGGCGGTCGGCGTAGGTATGTGTGCTGACGATGCGCGGGTAAAATTCGGGGCTGGTGTCGAGGTTGTGATTGTAGGCGGTGACGCCCGCCTCTTTCAATTCTTCCGCCGCCTTGTCGGTCAACTCGCCAAGCGTGACGCAGACCTCCAACCCCAGACCGGCGACTGCCCGGATGATTTCTTTCACCTTGTCAAAGCGCTCCGTGTTTTCGCGCACGCCCTTCCATGCTGCGCCCATACAAAAGCGCGTTGCCCCGCTTTCTTTGGCGCGGTGTGCATGAGTTAGCACCGTATCGAGGCCAAGCAGCTCCTCGCGCTGCACGCCGGTATGGTAATGCGAACTCTGCGCACAGTAAGCGCAATCCTCGCTGCAACCTCCCGTCTTGATGCTTAACAGAGCGCAAAGCTGCACTTCGCTCTCCGCCCAATTTGCCCGATACACCGCACGCGCCTGGTCCAGTAACGGGAACATCGGCTGGTTGTAGATTTCCCGCAATTGCTCTATTGTTAATGTATTCATTTTTTCGCATTAACAATGTAGCCTAAGTGCAATCTTGTGAAGGCTAATTATGTAAAACGGGGAATGCCTGCTCCCATGTCAAAAAGGAGTCTCCACGGCTCCTCATGCAGCGGCCATTTGAACATTGCGCGTCCGGAGCGCATGTGCTCACTGCTGCACGCACACAAGATACTATTAAAAAGCATGGCCCATCCCGCTGCTGTTCCCGATTCATTCCCGCCGCCGGACGCCGCAGGTGGCGTAGATATACTCTTTATCGCAGGAGAACATTCCGGCGTGGATCATGCCGCACAGGTCATCACCGCATTGCACACACGCCGCCCGGCGCTGACCATCGCCGCCCTCGGCGGCCCGGCCATGCAGCAAGCGGGGGCGCAATTGCTCTTCGACATGACGCGTTTTTCCGCCGTGGGGCTTGTCGAGGTGCTGGCCCATTACGGTTTCTACAAAAAACTTTTTCTGCGCACACTCGATTGGATACGGCAATACCGCCCGCGGCTGATCTGCTTTGTGGATTACCCCGGCTTCAACCTGCGCATGGCCGCCCGTCTGAAAGAAGCCGGGCTGAGCCGCAAGGGCGGCGGCTCCATCCCGTTGTGTTTTTATATCAGCCCGCAAATCTGGGCATGGAAGGCAGGGCGGCGCTTCAAAATGGCCCGGATGCTCGACAGCGTGGGCGTCATCTTCCCCTTTGAGGTCGCCTGTTACCACGACACCGGATTGTCGGCTCGCTTCGTCGGGCACCCTTTCGCTGCCCCCGGCCACCCGGCGCCCGTGCGCTATGATGCCGATGGCCCCGTGCTCCTCCTTCCGGGAAGCCGCCCCAAGGCGGTGCGCAAAATCTTTCCAGTGCTACTGCAAGCTTGGAGCCTCTTCCACGCCACGCATCCGGAGCGCCATGCCGCCGTCCTGCACCCCGGCGAACCCGTCCTGGGCGTGCTCCGTGAACGCCTCGCGGAACTCCCCGCCGATGTCGCCAGCACCATCCACCTCGTGGAGCGCGGCGGCCCGGCGCAACCCGCCTCCGCTGCATTGAGCAGCTCCGGCACGATGTCGCTGAGTCTGGCACTGGCGGGCATACCGGGTGCCATCGTCTATCGTGCCAACCCGCTCACATGGATAATCGGACGCCAGTTAGTCAAAGGGGTCGAGTATCTGGGTATCGCCAATATCCTGCTCAAGCGCCCGGCCTGGCCCGAATACCTGCAAGGTGACGCCAACCCCGCTGCTCTCGCCACACGGCTCACCGCCTGCCTCGCCGACCCTGCCCAAGCCCATGCTGCGCAGGAAGACGCCGCAGCACTGCGTTCTCTACTGGGTGGCGGCGACGCACACACGACCCCGGCAGACTGGCTTCTGGAATACGCCACGGTGCCGGAACCTGACTCTGTAAAAGGCTAAAGAAAGAGCCACCGCACTTCGGCGGGAGCAGCATGTCCGTTATCAAGAAAAACGCCCCTCGTCCCCATCGGCACCCTTGCAGAGAGTAAGGTAACTCTCTTGCATTTTTCTCCTTCCCGTTTTTTTCGCATCCGCCATCGTGCCGGCCATGGTAAACGAGCCGCACCGCATGTTAGGCGCACATTGGACCACCCGTTTCGACGGACTTGTCGCACTGTCGCGGGATTGGCCATCCGGCGCCCCCCCGCCCCTTGCTCTCACTGCACCGGGGAAACTGCGGCGGCTCTTCCGCATGGAGCCGCGCCGGTGGTCGCGTTACTCAGGATACTTCTTCGAAGACGGCGCTCCGGTCTTCGTGCTCTGGCCGGAGATTTTCCCCCATGTAGATTGCCGCGCCGAAGACATCCGCGTGGCCGGCCCGTTCAACAACTGGCAGCCGGGCGGAGAATGGCGCCTGCTCCCGGAAATATGGGACGGCGACACGGTGCTGACTCTGCGCACCATTGCCAAAAACGACGTGGCAGCAGAAATCCTCCGCTATGACACTGACGCAGGCGTGCCGTTCAAGTTCACCACACAGTCCGGCGTCTGGTTGGAAGTCCCCACGCAAACCGTAAACCGGAAGTGCGACGCGCACGGCAATTTCAATTACATCCTCTCCCCGTCGCGCACCGGGCACCACGTCTTCGCCTTCGTCTCTGAAACGCCTGCCAGTCTGGCCGGACACGAGGCCATGGTGTGGGACTCCCGCGACGGCAACCGCCACGCCGTCAATATCAGCCGCGGCGATTTCCTGTTGCAGCAGGACTCCTCCCTCGAAATGGGCGCACACGTCCACGGCGGCTGCACGCACTTCCGCCTCTTCGCGCCACGCGCCACCGCCGTAACACTCGAGCTCTGGCCTCCGGACGCCACCGCCACCGCGCGGCATAAACGCCTCCCTCTTGCCGCACATGCCGACGGCGTATGGGAGCTGGAGCACCAAGGAGCACTCCACGGCTGGCGCTACCAATACACCGTCTCCGGCGAGAACACCGACGCTTCCACGGATTTTGACACCACTGTATCTGTGCTCGACCCCTACGCGCTCGCCACGCTCAGCCCGGCAGGCCCTGGTCTTGTCGTGGACACCGCCCGCATTGCCTTTCCGCAAACCCGTTACCAGCCTCCCGCGCCCACCGACCTTGTCATCATTGAAGCGCATGTGCGCGACCTCGTGGCACGCCTCCCCGGAAGCGGTCCACGGCCCGGTTTCCGGGAATTGGCTGCATGGGTGCGCTCACCGGATTGCTACCTGCGCCAGCTTGGCGTGAATGCGATCGAGTTGCAGCCCGTGCAGGAGTTTGACGGCACGGATCCCGCCGCCTATCACTGGGGCTACATGCCGGTGAACTGGTTTGCCCCCGCCAGCGCCTACGCCCGGGATCCCGCCGCAGGCACGCAAATCGAAGACCTGCAAGACCTCGTCGCCGCCTGCCACGAAGCAGGACTGGCCGTCATCTTCGACGTGGTTTACAACCATGTCGGCGAGCCAAACCACCTCCGCCACATTGACAAAAGTTATTACCTCGAAACAACCCGCAGCCACGAACTTTCCAACTGGAGCGGCTGCGGCAACGACGTGCGCCCCTCCGTCCCCATGGTGCGCCGCCTCATATTTGAAAGCCTGCGCCACCTCATCGAGTGCTTCGATGTGGACGGCTTCCGCTTTGACCTCGCGGAACTGCTTGGCGTGCCCCTGTTACATAAGCTGGAACGCGAGTTGCGCCCTTTGAAACCCGGCTTGATACTTATCGCCGAGCCGTGGAGCTTCCGCGGGCACATCGGACGCGCATTGCTCCACACGGGTTACACCTCGTGGAATGACAACTTCCGCGAATACCTTCCCGCCTGGGTCCACGCCGCCGCAGATGCCACCGGGCTGCGCCACTTCCTCAGCGGTTCGCCCATCACCCCGGAGGCCACCCCCGCGCACACGCTCAACTACACCGAGTCTCACGACGACTTCTGCTGGCTGGACCGTATCACGGAAAACCCGGGCAACAACGGCACCAAACCCACCGCCAACGATGCGTGCCGCACGCGGCTCATGGGAGCCGTGTTGCTGGCTGCCCAAGGCGTGCCGATGCTCGCCCAGGGGCAAGATTTCCTGCGCACAAAGAATGGGCGAAACAACACCTATCTGCGCGGGGACGTGAATGCGCTCGACTATGCGCGCCTGCAAAAATTTCACACCACGCACGTTTATTTCCGGGACTGGATAGCGTTCCGCCTGAGTGACCGCGGCGCCGCCCTGCGTCTGCACGAGCAAGCGCAAGAAGGCTTTTTCAAGTTTTTCCATGCAGAGCACACTTGCGCTCTGGCAGCATGGTATAACGCGGATGGGCACCTGCCCGTGCCGCCATTGTTTTTTGCCGCCAATCCGCACCCGCATCCCGTAGCGATTTGGATACCCGGAGTGGATTCCGCAGGTTTTCGCCAACTGGCCGACATGGATAGATTTTGCTCAAACGGGCTGCCCCCGGAAGCAGTGTTTGACTGGCAAGCTGGCGTGTTGACGCTCCCGCCTATGTCGGTCGGCTTGTGGGAAACGGTCCGGTAGCGAGAGGGGTGGAAAAACCAAAATAAACGCCCACCCACCCAGCCATCGTCAACCGCGTTGGAACTGTCGCGCTGTCCTACTCCAACGCGTATTTTTTATTTTTCGTCTTTCGCCTGTTCCGGGGCGTTTAGCTGGCCACCCGCTTTCGGCTCGGCATCAGGGAGGGCCAAAGCCGGAACGGAAGCAGGCGTGCCGGCACCTCTCATGACGGCATTAACCATGGCCTCCACTTCCTCAATAGTCGGTGGACGGTTGCGGCGGGCTACAGAGAGATTGCCCACCGTGACGCGCAAATCAAAGGTAACGCGCCGCCCGGCGATACCGTCGCGCGTTTTTTCCACTTTTGCAAATGAGCCGTCATCGCGCAGGGCCTTCACGTAATCGTCCACCTGGGCAATGGTGGTCGCCGTGCCACTCACCTGGATTTGCCCCTTGGAGTTGGCGCTGGCATTGCTGAAAAGGATATTCGTCCCGCGGTAATGGCTGAGCGCAGCCAGAGCATCATAAAACGACACCTGCCCGGACTCCATATCATCAAGCTTGGAGAGCAACTCGCGCTTACTGATAATCTCGTCTGCCTCCATCTGCCGCAACACGATCTGCGCAGCTTCGGCTTGCACGCTGCTCTTGTAAGCGTGGAGCAAACCTCCACCGACAAGGAGGGCCGCCCATGCCGCCGCCGCACTGAGGAAAAAACGCCTGATGTGCAGCGCCCCGGCACGCTCACGGCGAATGCCCGTCAAAAGGGAGCGCTCGCGCACATCCGCGTGCCAGGCCTCCTCCACGGGAAGCTCAACGGTAAGCGGGCCGTCTGAGGCGGATGTCCATGCGATGTTCAGCGTTTTCCCGTCCCGGGAAACGGAAGCGCCGCCCCAGCACCAAACTGTGCCCGTCTGCGCTCCGGGGCACTGCGCTTCGCGAGTGGCACGGGCCTCCCGCGCAAGCTCCTCAAGCGGACGCCCGTCGTCAACCAGCAAGGGCCACGAATGGACTTCTACCGGGAATGCGGTTTCACCTTGAAAGCGGACGGCGGTAAGTGTGCCAGGCGTGGCGAGCCAGTGCCAGAAGCCGGAGCTTTTTCGCGGAGCGAGCACGAAGTCGGGCAGGAGAAAGCCGGCCTTGTCATAAATGCCATTGGCATTCTGGCGCACGCGGTCACGCGCGGCAGCGTAGTAAAGAAGTGTCTTGCGGACAGGGTCGAGGCGCCAACCGTAGGCAAGTTGCTCAACGGGCAGCGGGGCGTGGGACTCCAGAGAAAGCTTCACGGTATCCTCAACGGCGGCGGCGGCGGTATCGGCCAGCGGCAGCGTTTCCAGAAAAAAGAGCCAGCCCGGCACGGGCAGCACCACGAGATTTGTCGAATGCGCGGCAGGCGCGCTTGAAGTGGGGGGATTGGTCTCGGACATGTTAAACAAAGCGGAGTGTGAATGCGTGTGAGTTTGAAAAATTAACCCGCAGATTCCACGAGAATTCGTGCGGAGCCATTCCTAATTTCGTATTTCTCATAAAACGAGCTGGTTGAATTTTCATTTTTTTGGCGCTCAATCCTGCAAGCGGGCGTTCACCCGTTGCCGCAGAATGGCGAAAGGATATTGGTTTTGAGCCACGGCGGCAGCGTTTCCACGTCGCCCGCCGGGATTGGCAACAGTGGCGCTGCTCCCGCCCCCGGCTGTGTCCAGCAAGGTGTCCACGACGAGAGAGGCCGGCCCTCTGGTGGCCCGCACTATAACACGGAGCCGCGAACACGAAAAACTCACCGAAGAACCGAGCGAGACCGGGATGCCTGAGCGCCCTAGATCGGACGCACTGCGATAGACCGTGGTCTGCCCGTTGATGCTGCCCGAACCACTCCGCGCAGCGAGAAGCCCCGGAGCATCAAACGAGTGCCGGGTGGCGAGCACATCCAGCACGGCTTCCGGAGCGGTGTTTATGTTGGGCAAGGCGGAACCGGAGAGCAGCGAGACGCTGCCAGTGAGCTTTGACCAAGATTCATTGCCAGTGCCGTCTTCGTTGAAAAACGCTTCCGCAAAGCCCTGAACATGCCTCAACTCGTCAAGACTCTGCAAGGGACGGTTGGGCGGCGCGACCCCATCCGTATAGCTCTCGCGCTCTGCCCCATTCGCACGCGGCGTGTCTCCGGTGTCCGTCCAGTCGGCGAGACAATCCGCCATGGATTGCGCCTGCGTCTCAGCGAAACCAAGGTCCTCAAAATACCGCCGCAACTCAAATGTATCCATCGCGCTGATGCCGTAATAACCGCTCTCGTCGCGCAAGGTGACGGCGACGGTAACTCCGTCCCCAGCTTCAAACGCGGCGAGCTTGAGCGGGGTGCCCCAACCTTGCGCCGGGCCGTAAAGGGCACCGTCGAGCCGCTGAAACGCACCCAACACGCCGAGCGTGGCTTCCAGGGCTGAAAAAGCCTCGCGCCGCAACACATCACTTTCGGTGCGCTGCGTCTCCCACTCGAGTCGCCCGGAGGCGGCGGAAATGATCTCGGTAACGATAAAGGCGAGCACGGCGAGCGTCAGCAACACGAGTAACAACGCGGCGGCACGGCGGCGGCGCGTTTGTTTCACAGTTTTGATTCCCCGGGGCATGGCGTATTTTAGTAGTTCAAATTGTGCGGCACGTTTTCCGACAACGGCAGCATAATCTGGCGTGTTTGACCCCGATGATTGAGGTTGAGTTGCATAAAAACCGCCGCGCCCGAAGGCACTGTGGATGGAGACTCCCCGTCGGCCTCATCCCAGATATCGTTGGTAGTGTCGTAAGAAAAAAGCTGCATAGTGTCCACCCAGGGAGACAACACCAGCCGGTGCGTGGCATCGGCATTTTCCCTGCGTTCGTCGTCCGTCTGCCAATAAAGCACCAACCCGGCATCGTCCTCCACGCGCAACCACCCGTGGACAAATCCCAGCGGCTGCGTATCGGAGATCAAAAAAGGCGGCGCACCCGTGATGCGTAGATAAGGCGCACGCTCCACACCCACCGAGCCGGGAGCGACGCTGAATACGGCGCTCGCCGTGCGCACCGTTCCAACGCTATCTGCCGCCTCGGTAGTCTCCGCCAGACATTCTTCGAGTGCCCGGCGCAGGCCGTCTGTGTGCCGGTCAAAGAGCGGGTCTTCTGCCTGCCGCACCCAGACGCTCAGCACGTTGAAACTTACCATCGAGAGCGCCGTCATCAAAATGCCCGTGAGCGCGAGCGCGATAAGCACCTCCATCAACGTGAAAGCATGTCTTGCCGCAGGAGAGCGTCGGGCGAAAATTTTCATCATCGGGCGCATCGTAAGTTTAAAACGTGGAAAACCTGTCGGAAGGGTATTCCGTGCGCAGATTTTGGATGAGGTTTGAGCGGGTCTCGGACTCCGACCATTCGGGCCGGAATACCCACAAGGTTAATTCCTCAGGCTCGCTGCCGCTCCAATCGAGCGTCACCACGGCCTGATGCAAATCGGGGATTGTCGTATCGGCAAGCGTCACCGTCCAGCTTACCGAGCCTCCATCGTCGAGCGTGAGGTTGCCCCCGGCGGTGAGCGCCTCCCGTGTCTGGGCGGCGAGCACGCGTCGCAATGCAAAGCGCCTGAACTCCCCGCGCCCACTGTCTCTGCGCGTGGCGGCTACTGCCTCCTGCACGACTGCGACCGCTTCGAGCAAGGCGACGCCCATTAAGGCAAAAATGGCGATGGCCACCATCACCTCAAACAACGTGAACGCCCGCTGCAAAGGCCGCCTCGTCATGCGAGGTCTCCATGCTCTGGGCATTTTCATTTCACCGCCTCCAGTCCACCGCCGAACATGTCCAGTTGGTATCGGTAAATCGCTCCGTCAATATCCACCTCGACGATAGTCGGCACGACACCGCCCCAAGGAGAAAAGACGAGTCGGGGAAAAGGTGCCGTCTCCGTCACCTGCAAAGCTCCGCCGCCGTCATCGGGCACGCGTGTAAAACGCACATCGAGAACACGTTCATCTTCAAAAGCGAACACTGCCACTTCGGCGGCAACCTCCGGCTCTTTTTGCGGGACCTCCGGCGAATCTTCTGCCGACGTCGTTTCCGGCGTAACCGCGCTCACCGTTTCCAGTGTGCGCACCATCAACGCCCGTTTTTCTACATCATAGCTCAACGCCATGCGCTTATGTCCCGATGCTGCGCCATACCAAGCGGCATCCACTGCCTTGCGGAGCACCTCCAGCGGCGCAGGTTTCCGGACGGACGCCATCACGTCATCCAAAGAAAAAACGATTATCGCGGAAGCAAACCCCACAATGGCGATAACGATGATCAACTCCAACAACGTGAACGCCCGGCGCATCGCAAATGCGGCGCGAGTTGGTGCAACCGGATTCTCGTGAAACAGGCAAACGGGCTCTAGCGCAGTCATGGCGACGAGGTTCACGAGTTTTGAAATGGCGGCGTGCGCCCCCTCACAGACCGTCGTGCGGCGGCGCGGACGCCTTATTTTTTCGTTGTCCAATTGCCAATGTCGTCTTCGGTGCCGTCTTTTCCGTCCGGCCCGAGCGTCCACAAGTCATAACTTTTGGGGTTATGGGTGCCGGGAAATCTGTATTGGTAGTTTTTCCCCCAGGAATCTTTCAGCGCATCTTCCTGGACATAGGGGCCACCCCAGCGGTCTGCGCCATCGGAGGGAGCGGAGACCAAGCCATTCAATCCCTCTTCCGTCGAGGGGTAAGATCCCATTTTGGCGCTGTAGAGCGTGAGTGCGTTGGAGAGGCTTTTCACCTTGGTTTTTTCCGTATCCACTTTCGCACCTTCGAAAAGGCCGGCCATCTGGTAGAAGGAAATGCCGCCCACTACAGTGATAAGCGCGATGACGATAAGCATCTCGACCAAGGTAAAAGCGCCACGGGCACAGATGCGGGTTGTTTTGGAGAGTTTTGAGCGTTTCATATGGAAAAGAATGAGAAGGGGCAGCAAAAGCGCAAAACCCCGTTCATGCGAGGAATAAACACCGCATTGCATCTTTTGTTGCGCCGGATAGCAAAGCCCGCAAAGGCCAAAGGCAAAAGGACAAATGCGTTCATGCTTCAGGCTTAGGGTGCCATACCTATAATCCATATTCTGACTCCGTTTCTCGCCACGCCGGATGCCCGACCCGCAGTGCACGATGCCCTTGAAAAGAAGAACTCTTTCATCTTTTTTATCAGTTTTTAACGAAATATGCCGGATCTTTATAATTTTTCCTTTTCTTCCCCAAAAAAACAACTAAACGCATCTCCTCGTTTAGCTCTCAGGCACAATGCCATTCCGCAAGAATAATGTCTTCATTGTCCACGGAATCATAACGGGAGACAAACGCCTCCCCGGCCCTCAATTCACAATATGCAGGCCGTTAGCCGCAAACAACGGCAGTAGGAGCTAATACACACAGACAGAACCAATAACACAACAGCCAATGGCATACACAGAAAACCCGGCCACCGCGCCCGCTGGCAACGAAGCGGAATTCACTGCACAGACCGGCAACACCGGATCCGGTGTCGAAAAAACAGACGCTCCCGCGTCCGAATCGCCCTCCGGCCCGGCGAGTTCCGTGCGAGTCTCCGAATCCGCACTCGAAGCCACCCACGCCGACCTACCCCCGCTCAGTAATATCCCCGGCACCACGACAGTTGCCGATAATTCCTGCGCACTGGGTAACCCAAACGAAAACCGCCCCGCAGCACGTCGAGGACTTGGCCGCTCAAGCGGTTCCGGTTCCGACGGAAGCGTCGGCAAACCAAACATCGGTGTCATCGAAGACCCCGCAGCCATCAGCGAATCCCTCTCCGGGCAATTCGCCAATGGCTATAACAACAATAACAACAGCAGCCACTCCGCCCGTCCGCGCCGCGAACGCCGCGATACCCCGGCCCCCGAAAGCAACTCCGCCCCTGAAGCCGCCGAGAAATCCGGCCCCGACGAATTCGTCCCGCCGGTCTCCCAGCGCATCTATAAGGCAGAGATGGACCCGGACCGCGAACGGCAAGTGCGCGAAGACAAACGCCGTGACCGTGGTGACCGTAGTGACCGTGGAGACCGTGGAGACCGAAATGATCGCGGTGACCGTGGTGACCGGGATAATCGCAGAGAGCGCCGCGAATTCTTTGGTGAACGCCCCGAAGACAGAGCTGGCGAATGGACACCCGGCGACAGGCACTCTGAACCGCCGACTCCGGCTGGTGGCGGACGGCACAAACTCATCATTGAGCCGGCCAAAATCCCGGATGAACCCGTAAAAGAAAGCATCCTGACCCGGATAAAGCGCTTTTTCGCCAACCTCTTCAGTGGCAAAGACGATTCCTCGTTGCCGCCAGTCGAAGAGAAACGACGCTCGCACGACGACAAGTTCCGCGGAGGACGCGGCGGCTATCGGCGCGGAGGGCGCGGACGCGGCCAAGGCGGCGGCGAATTTCGCTCAGGTGGCAACTACAAATCGGGCGGCAATTCACAAAGCTTCAACCGTGACGGGCACCACCGCCCGCATTCCCGTGGCGGCAATCGCCACCACGAACACCACGAAGATTAGTCGCACGGAATATACGGGTTAAACCCGCAGCACCGATGAAGTTCCTCCTTGTTGACGGCTTCAACCTCGCATTCAGGGCATTTCATGGCATGCCAGCATTGACACGCGCCGATGGGTTTCCCGTCGGCGCGATCTTTGGTTGGGTGCACATCCTGTGGAAATTGCAAGAACAGGAGGCACCAGACCGGGTCGCCGTGTTTTTCGACAAAGAAGGCTCGCAACGCCATCTCGCTTTACACGCAGACTACAAAGCCAACCGTGCAGAGACTCCGGAAGCGCTCGCCGCGCAGATCCCGGAATTGAAAACCATCACTGCGCATCTCGGCTTCCGCGTCATAGAGCAAGGCGGAATCGAAGCCGACGACCTCATCGCCTCGGCGGCAAAAGCGCTCGCGCAAGCCAGTCACGATGTGCGTATCGCCAGCGCCGACAAAGACTTCGCCCAGTGCGTGAACGAACGCATCCACCTGCTCGCGCCACCTCCGCCCAGCCAACGCAAAGCCGGCTGGATACGGCTGGATGCGTCCGGTGTCCGGGGCAAGTTCAGTGTGCCGCCGGAACAGATAGTGGACTATCTCTCCCTCATCGGCGACACGGTGGACAACATCCCCGGTCTGCCCGGTGTAGGCCCGAAAACGGCAGTCACCTGGCTCGAAGCCCATGGCAACATCGAAGGCATACTTTCTGCGCGGGAAACGCTCCTGCCGGAACGCCTCCGGGACATATTGCGCGAATCGGAAGACCGTTTGCGTTTGAATCGCCAACTTATCGCCTTCCGCACGGATTTCCCCGGAGACTGGGAAACGCCCGGACAGGCAGACACCAGTGCGGCAAGAGCCTTTTTTGAGCGCATGCAAATGCACTCAGCCCTAAAGGAACTCGACCGCCGCGCCGCCAAGTCCTCGTCAATACCAGCCCAACTGGAATTGTTTTAACCCACCTGATTCATGAGAAACGCAGTTCATACGTCAGGGCCTGTCCCGCGATTTGCCACATTCTCATTAACAATTAACCATTAACCTGATATTCTCATCCATTGACTATTTTGCTTGCCAACAAGAAGTCCGGCATTGTCCTTTCGCCCCCCATGTCGTCAACCCGAATACTTCATCCAAAACAAGAAAAAATTGTCCAGAATTTTGAGCCACATGCCACCTGCAATCCTCCTCCCCCGATACCCGTGAAACAAAAATCGCCGGTTCGCATCGCCTATGCCTTGATCGCACTCCTGCCGTTAACAGGCTGCGTATTCGCCGCCGACTACGCCGACCCACCCACTGTCGCGCCCGCCGCCCAATCATGGGAAGGCCCCCTGCCGGAAAGGCCCCAGCCAAGCCAGAACAGCGGCACCGAGCCGACGTGGAGTCAAAAACAAACCGCCACCGTCTCATTGCCTTGGGTCGCACCCCAAAAGCCCTCTCTCTTCAGCATAGCCGCCAACGGTGACCCCGTGCTGGAAAAGCTCTACCGCCATGCCGCCTTCAACAGTCCGCGCATGATTGAGCAAGAGCACTATATTGTCAAAAGCGACGCCTTTCGCTTCCGCGGCTGGCGCCAGCACATGCCCTTTATCAACGCAGGTTATCAAGCCGGCTATTTCAAATTGACCGACCGCGAGTTCAAAGAAATAGACGCCAACATGAACCTGACCTACTACCTCAGTTTTCGCTATCCGATATTTGCCTGGGGCGCCATTAGGGCCGAAAAAGAAGCCGCCCTCCTCCGTGAGAAACTGGCACAGGGCAACGCCGTCATCGAATGGCGCAGGCTCGTCAACACCATCCGTAGCCTCTATTTCGACGCCGTCTCCCTGAAAAGCAACATCGCCCTCCAGGAAGAACAACTGAAACTGGAGATGCGCCGTCAAAACCGTTCTGACGCCCAGCTCGACATCGGGCGCATCGCGGAAGCCGAAAGGCTCGGACAACAAGTCGCCATCAAACAAAAAAGTTTTGATCTCAACGCCCTGAAAAGCCGCCTCGCTACCACCGTCGCGACGATCCGCACCACCTCCGGATTTGAAACCCTCGCCTTGTCCGACATTCCAGACACCCTCTCCTTCCCCGCCGTGGACAGCGAACAACTCGCCCGCCAGCTCGACGCCTTTCACCTGCTCGATAACGGCGAAACCGAAGATGCCCGTCAGGCCCGTCTCCACAAATCCATTCTCGATGAAGAAATCACCCAAGTTGAGGCACGCGCGTTGCCCAATGTCAATCTGGGTGCCTCCATCTCCCAAAACCCCTACCAGCTCAACGAGCGCTTTGAGATGCGCACCACCATTTTCTTCGGCATCAACGGCACATGGAATATCTTTGACCGCGATATCACCAATACCACCGTCCGCAGCCTGAAAACCGAACAACGCGTCGTCGAAGCGCGGCTGCGCGCAGGCAAAGTCAACCGCCTCGACGAGTTGAAAGCCCAACTCATGCAGATCCGCACCACTCAGGAAATACTCGCCCTCCGGCAGGAATACCTGAAAGCCGCCGAAAAGCGTCTCGAAGGCATTGAAGCCGCACTCAGCCTCGGGCAAAGCGACCAACTGGCTAGGGAAGATGCCGAGATGCAAGTATTCGTCATCCGCCAGCAGATTTTCAACGACCAGCTCGCCATCCACCGCACTTGCCTCCAATTCCTGTCCAGCATCGAACAAGACCCAGCCGTCACATTTTACACCGTGCCATCCAATGAAAATTAAAGCCGTCATCCAGATACTCGTTGTCCTCGGCATCATCGTCGGCGCTTACTTCGGCGTTCGCGAACTTGCCATCCCGGAGGTCGTCGTCAAACCCGTCTCCCGCGGCAACGCCACTCTCTCCGCCACGGGCAACGTCACCGTCTTGCCCAGTGCCGAGGCCCTCATCACCGCCCCCGAAAAAGGCATTCTGCTCGATTTCGGCCCGCGGGATGACCGGAGCTACCAGGAAGGCGACCCCGTCAAAAGAGGCGACCTCATCGCCCGGCTCGATTCCGGCAATCTCCCCTTCTTCCTCCAGCAAGCCCAGAGCGACCTCGACCGCGTGAAAGAAAAACGCAAACTCGGCTCCCCGCTCCAATTCCAATACGAACAACTTAAAAAGGATCTGGATAACACCCGGCAGCTTTTTGCCAAAGGCCATGCCCGCGAAGCAGATGTGCGCGAACTCAGCACCCGCTTTGCCAGCACCGAACTGAATATGTTGCTCGAAAAAATCAACTACGACTTCGACGAACAGCGCATCAGCATTTTGATTGACCAATACAAAGACCAGTTGGACCGCTTTGCAATGCGCGCGCCCTTCGACGGCATCATCATGGCACCCGCCTACGTCAAAGGCGACCTCGTGTTTGCCGGCAACAGAATCGCCAAAGTTACCAGCACCGCAAAGCTCATCAAAGTTGAAATCAATCAAGACGACCTCTCCGCCGTGCGCCAAAGCAAGCGTGTCCTCGTCAACTTCTTCTCCTTCCCCGGGCAAGACTACGAAGGCTCCGTGGACGTGCTAGTCCAAGTCGGCAACAGCTCCAATCAACGCTTCACCGCATTCCTGAAGATGAAAACGCTGCCCGAAAAACTCCTCAGCGGGCAAACCGGAGAAGCCACCTTCGTCGCCGATGAGCACCACGACACTCTCCTCGTCCCCAGTTCCGCCATCATGGGCAACAGCGTCTTTGTCGTAAAAAACGGAGTCACCGAAAAACGAAAAATCAAGGCCGGCTTCTCCTCCGTCACCACCGTCGAAGTGCTCGACGGCCTCAGCGAAGGCGAGCTTGTCGTCACCAAAGATGCCGACACGCAACACAACGGCGCACGCGTCAAAATCAAGGGAGAGACACACCGGTAACGCCACGGCAGACAACCGCTCCACGCGCTTGCCACCGTTCACCTGAATCCGATGAGCACCAATCTTAAAATCGCGCTGCGTTTCCTATTCTTCAAAAAACGCGCAATGTTGATGACGCTCAGCGGCATTATCTTCGGCGTCGCCTTCTTCATCCTCACGCAAGCGCAGACCAGTGGCTTCGAGCAGTTCTTCATCCGCACCATCCTCGGCACCGATGGTGCCCTGCGCGTCACCGACCGCATTCAGGAGACCTACGCCTCGCGAAAAATCGCTGCCGAGAGCAATAATCCCGATGATTCCCTCCTCATTGAGACCCAGCGCAAATTCATCGAAGGTATAGACTACCCAAACCGGCTGAACGCCATTCTCCGTGCCATGCCAGAAGTCTCCGGGACAGCGGAAGTCGTGCGCGGACAAGCAAAAATAGACAGTAACACCCGCAGCTACGACGCCAACGCTTTCGGCATCAACCTTAAGGAATTCCGCGCCGTCTCTTCACTCGAAAACCAGGTCGTATCAGGCGACCTCTCCGAGTTTGAAAAACGCCCCCAAGGTGCCCTCGTCGGTGCCGGCCTCGCCCAGCGCGTCAACGTGCGCCCCGGCGATGAATTCACACTCACCGTCGGCAATACCTCCCAGCGATTCAGCGTATCGGGAATCTTCGAGACAGGCGTCGGCGACATAGATAAAGTGCGCGTCATCATCCATCGCAATGCAGCCCGCTCCCTGCTCGGACGCCCCTTCGGTGCCACCTACCTCCAAGTCTCCCTTGAAGACCCCGACCGCGCCCCCGCCATCGCCTATCGTCTGGAGCCGCTGCTCCAGCACAGCATCGCTCCCTGGCAGCGCAGAGAAAAAGTCTGGCTCGACGTTTTCCGCGCCCTGCGCTTCTCCTCCGCCATCACCGTCTCCACCATCATCCTCGTCAGCGCACTGGGCATGTTCAATACCCTCGCCATGCTCGTCATCGAGAAGACCCGTGAAATCGCCATCCTGCGCTCCTTCGGATTTTCCAAAAGCGACGTTACCCGCATCTTTTTATGGTTGGGTTGGGTCGTCATCATCGCCGGCTCCACACTCGGGTGTGCCGTCGGTGCCCTACTCACTTGGGCCGCAGGCAATATTCCCCTGCGCATCCGGGGCATATTTTCCACCGATCACTTCGTCGTAAGCTGGAATATCAACCACTACCTCGCCGCCGTGGTGACCGCTGTCATCGTCGTATCCATCGCCAGCTATTTCCCCGCACGCCGCGCCGCACGCATCGAGCCGGGCGATATCATCCGTGGCGCATCCTCGTAGCCATGAGCACCACTCCCAACACTCCGCCAGTCCACACCGACAGCATCCTCGCCTGCCGCCACCTCGTGCGCTACCTCGGCAAAGATGAGAACCGGACCCACGTCCTCAGAAGTGTGGACTTCGACGCCTACTCCGGCCAGACGCATGCCATAGTCGGCCCTTCCGGCTGCGGCAAAAGCTCTCTCCTCTACTTGCTCGGCCTCCTCGACCGCCCCGACGGAGGCGAAGTATTCATCCGCGGTACCCCCATGGCGCACATCAGCGATAATGCCCGCACGGCGGCGCGCAATGCCCACCTCGGGTTTGTTTTCCAATTCCACTTTCTCCTGCCCGAATTCACCGCTTCCGAAAACGTCATGATGCCCATGCGCAAGCACGGCAAGCTCAGCGAATCCGCCATGCGTGCCCGCGCCGATGAATTGTTAGACGCCGTAGGCCTGGGCGACAAAGTCCGCCGCCTGGCCACCCATCTCTCCGGTGGCGAGCAACAGCGCGTCGCCATCGCACGCGCTCTTGCCAACGAGCCGCCCGTGCTTCTTGCCGACGAGCCTACGGGCAACCTCGACGCCCGCAATTCCAGCATAGCTTTTGATTTGCTCGCCCGGCTCTCCCACGAGCGCAACATCGCCGTCGTGATGGTCACGCACAACCCGGAGCTTGCCAAACGTTGTGACCGTGTCCTGCGCATGTTAGACGGCGTATTTTTAGATAAATAAGGGTAGCAGTTACAATCTTAGTGAAAGGTTGGCTTTTCTGTGGTGCCGACGGCTTCGACGGTCTGGGCCGGGACAACATACGTGGATGACTTAGTAAAACGCTGGCTTTTCCGTGGTGCCAACGGCACCAGACTCCTTAGCCCAGGGCAACGCCCTGGGTATTAGTAAGAAACACACCGCCGCCCTGAAAGGGCGGGACACGGGCGGCATATTGCGTCCGACTGCACTGGATATTTTTGGACAATTGCTATTGGCGAACATCCTTTTGTATCGCCCCTTCAGGGCGAGATTTCTCATTGCATTGTTACCCAGGGCGTTGCCCTGGGCTAAGGAGTCCGGTGCCGTTGGCACCGCAGAAACACCAAGGGGTTCCAAAGGATTGTAAACAGGTCCTTGATGAAAGATTATCGGGTTCCCCGGCGCACGCCTATCAGGACTCGTCTGGATTCCGCCCGTGAGCAACGTATTGGGCAGAAATTTACATTTTTTAATTTTTCCACCTCCTCCTGTTTCAAAATTTTCTTTGCAAAAAAACGCCATCCTGTTTCACAGAGCCCCCATGCGTATTCCCACTCTTCTCCTCGCACTACCGCTGTTTCTGGCGTTCTCCAACGTCGGGATCCTCGCACAAGACGGCAAGACCGTCGAGTTGGCGGCACCGCAAAAAACAGGCGGCAAACCACTTCTGGATACCCTCGCCGCCCGTGCCACATCGCGGGCATTCGACGCCAAGGCCCCCGGCCTCACCGCCCGGCAAATATCCGACTTACTCTGGGCGACCTTCGGCACCAACCGCCCCGACGGGCGCCGCACCGCGCCCTCCGCCATGAACCGTCAGGATCTCACCCTGTATGTCTTGCTTGAAACAGGCACATTCATTTACGACGCCGGGAAGCACCAGTTGCTACCCGTCCTCAAAAACGGGAAACCCGTGGGCGATATCCGGGTGCTCGGCGGCAATCAGGATTTTGTAAAAAAAGCGCCCCTCACCTTGGTGTATGTCTCCGATTTTACCAAACTCGGACAAGAGGGCAAAAGCCCTGAATCCAACGCCGCAGCGCGTGAAATGGCAGGTGTTGCCGCCGGAGCCGCGTCCCAAAACGCATCCTTGTATTGCGCCTCGGAAGACCTGCTCACCGGCGTGCGCATGTCCATCCCCAAAGCAAAGCTCGCCGCCGCCCTCGACCTGCGCGCAGACCAGTGGATAGTGCTGGCACAATCCGTAGGCCGCAAAGCAGAGGAAAAGAAATAATCCCTAAAAAGGCCGTTGGAAGAGGCGGTTTTTGTTTGCCCCGCGCCAACGGCAAACAGCCCTCAAACCGTCATGACTCCGCCCCCGGAAAAGACCATTGATTACCTCCTCGCCGGACAAGGCGTGGCCGGGACTTTTCTTGCCCGCGCCCTCATTGAGCGGGGACGCCGGGTGCTGGTGGTGGACGACGACCAGCGGGCCTCTTCATCGCGTGTTGCCGCGGGCCTGCTCAACCCCATCACCGGGATGCGCCTGCATTTGGCAGAAGGAACTGATGTGCTCCTTGCAGCGTCCAAAAAACTTTTTGCCCGGCTGGAGCGCGAACACGCACGCCCCGTTTTCACGCCGGTTCCCATCCGCCGCCTTTACGATTCCGAAAAGGAAAAAGCGCTCAAAGCCCGCCGAGCCGCCGAGCCACGCTACGCCGCATTGATGTCCGGCGACGACGCGCCCGGCATCCGCACCGCAGGCGCGGCATTGGCCGATGCGCACGGGAGCTTCATCATCCACGGCGGCGGCTGGGTGGATCTGCCCTTGCTGCTCGATCTGGAAGCTGCGTGGCTGCGTGCGCGTGCGGCACTCATCAGTGGGCAAGTCCATCCCGACGACCTGCGTCCGGACGGTCGCGGCGGCGTTTTCTGGGGCGGGTGGCATGCACGGCACGGCGTGGTTTTCTGCAACGGTTATAAGGCCGGGCAACTCCCCTGCTGGAGCGGGCTCCCCTGGCAACCGGCCAAGGGGGAAATCATAGATTGCATCACCGATGCCGCCATTGCCCCGTGGATACTCAATCGTGCCGGCTGGGCCATCCCGCTGGGAGATGGGCGTTGGCGCTCCGGCTCCACATGGGAATGGAAGCAACTTGACGAAACTCCGACGCCCGCGTTGGGCGAACAACTGCTTCTGCGCCTGCAAGGTTTTTTCGCGACACCGCTCAATGCTCGCCTGATATCGCACCGGGCCGGAGTGCGCCCCTGTGTCTTGGGCAATCACCCGCTTTGCGGCACACACCCGGAATTGCCATGGCTGCATCTGTTCGGAGGCCTGGGGCCGAAAGGCACTTTTTGGGGGCCGGCATGTGCAGAAGCTTTGGCGGACTGGCTGTGTGAAGGCATTCCTCTTCCTCCACGCATTGACCTTCGGGGAAGGAAATCAGCCAATGCGCAAAAAGCTTCAAAAGATGCCGGACTCCAGCCCGGCAAAACGGATAAATAATGCGCCACCTCTCCGCCTAAACCAGCGGCGAAGTATTGTGCTCCGGCAGAATCGGCCTGCCCTCCCCGTTCTGTGGAATATATTAGTACTATTTGATGAACTTTTTTGCAAAAAGTCGCTTGACGCCGGGCGCCGGATTCCCATTGTCAGTGCCTCTTTAATTTTCCGGGTCCCCTTCGTCTAGCCCGGCCTAGGACATCTGGTTTTCATCCAGGTAACTGGGGTTCGAATCCCCAAGGGGGCGCCATTTTAAAAGCACCGGCTGCAAAGCCGGTGTTTTTTTGTGCCCGGCACGCACGCCTCTTGACGCGTCACCGCACACCGTCCATTCTGCGCCCACCATGACCCCTTCTCTTTTTTCCCAGCTCGCAATTGAAAATAATTCTTCCCTCCCCTTTGAGGCCAGCCTCAGCACTGCCGCCGTCTTGCTCGCCGGAGGGCTGATTTTACTCGGGCTGGAAATCGTCCTCCCCGGAGCCATTTGTGGCATCATCGGCGGCATACTCGTCATCAGCGGCATCGCGCTCGCATTCTATACCGGGGGCATGATGGCGGGCATGATCGCGCTCGTCGTCTCGTTCATCGGCGTGGGCATCGGCTTCTGGTTTTACGTGCGCGTGCTGCCCAACACACGGTTCGGGAAAAGAATCTTTCTCGACAGCGCCATCACCGGCGCCGGCGCCGATGCCCCCGGCGATGACTCCCTCATCGGTTGTGCCGGTGCCACGCTCACCGTGCTGGCACCCAGCGGACTCGTGCGCGTGAAGGGCAAACCCTTTGAGGCCGTATCCCGGGACGGCTTTTTGGAGCGTGGCGAAGGCATCATCGTCCTCGGTAGGGAAACGCTCCGCCTCATCGTTGGCAAAAACAAGTAAGCCTGCTGCCGCCGCCCTTTTTTTCACTCAAATATTAAGACAAACCCGCTCACACCATGGCCGTCGCTCCCTTCCCAACCGCAGCCGGTGCCCTCATCGTCGGTGCCGCCCTCATCCTCGGTGCCGTCATTTTCATTGCCCGCAGAACCAGGTAAGTCCGCTCATTTTTCACTAACCACCACCCAAAAAACACACACATCATGACTCTCTCAACACAAACACTCGCCTTCGCGCTCGAAGACGGTCTGGGGTTCCTCCCCATCATACTCGGGGGCATCATCGCGCTCGCATTCGGGATATTCCTCCTCAGCACGTTCACAATATGGCTACGCGCCCTGTTTGCCAAAGCCTACGTGGGTATCTGGCAACTCTTCGGCATGAGGATACGCAGTGTGCCCTGCTCCCTCGTCGTGGATGCACGCATCACCGCCCTCAAGGCCGGGCTGCAAATCGAGACCGATAGCCTCGAAGCACACTTCCTCGCCGGCGGTAATATCGTCCATACCGTGCAGGCCCTCATCGCCGCAGACAAGGCAGGCATCCCCCTCGACTGGAAACGCGCCTGCGCCATAGACCTCTCTACACGCGGCACGAACAAGTCCGTCCTCGAGGCCGTCCTCACCTCGGTAAACCCCAAGGTCATTGACTGCCCCAACCCCAAGAGCAGCGGGCGCGTCACCATAGACGCAGTCGCCAAAGACGGCATTCAGGTGAAAGTCAAAGCGCGTGTCACCGTGCGCACCTCGCTGGAACGCTTCATCGGCGGCGCACAGGAAGAGACCATCATCGCCCGCGTCGGCGAAGGCATCGTCACCACCATCGGCAGTTCAGATACCTACAAAACTGTGCTGGAAAATCCCGACCGTATCTCGAAGACCGTGCTCGCACGCGGCCTCGATGTGGGCACCGCCTTCGACATCATCTCCATAGACATCGCCGACGTGGACGTGGGCGAGAACATCGGCGCACAACTGCAAGCGGCGCAAGCCGAGGCAAACAAAAACATGGCGCAGGCCCACGCGGAAATCCGCCGCGCCGCCGCCGTCGCCGTCGAGCAGGAAATGAAAGCCAAAGTGCAGGAAATGCGTGCCCTCGTCGTCGAAGCCGAATCCAAAGTCCCCCTCGCTCTGGCCGAAGCCCTGCGCACGGGCAAGATGGGCTTCATGGACTTCTACCGGCTGGAAAACTTGAAATCGGACACCCAGATGCGCCACAACATCGGCCTGCCCGAAGACCAGGGGAAAAAATAATCCGGGGGACACCCAATGCTTAATTCACCGGCAGATATCCTCGCCGCGGGCGGGAGCGGAGTAGAACAGTTCATCGGCATCGTTATCGTTATCACGATAATGGTCGTCCAATGGCTGTTCAAAAAAGTCCTTTCGTCCAAGGATGACGCCGCCACCGCAGACGAAGCCGAAGCGTCCGACGCCGAACAGGAAAAACGGCTCCAGCGCATCCGCGAAGAAGTGGCCCGCCGTCAGGCCGCCACCCAAACTGCTGCCTACAGCGAGCCTCCCGCCATCGAGCCGCAAACACCGTTGGCACCGCCACCGCCCATCAACGCCTCTTGGGAGATCTCCGATGCATCGTCCACGCAAAAGATCGTAGATGATCTGGACGACGCCCGGCAGTCACTCGCACGCACGCGGCAAACGGCACAAGACATCCTGCGCGGTGTCCACATAACGCCTGCGCCCTTTTTGGTGGAGGCCACGGCCACGGCACCCACCGCAGCATCCCGCATCTGTGCTCTGCTGCGCGACCGCGAGTCCGTGCGCACGGCGATCGTTATGCGCGAAGTGCTCTCGCCTCCGCTTTCATTGCGGCATTAACCCCGCATCTATGCCCTCCCACACCGACGCGGTTCAAGCTCCCTCGCTCCAGGAACGATTTCTCGGAGCATATCTTGGCTTTGCATCGGGCGATGCGTTGGGTGCCACTGTCGAATTCATGACAGCGGGCGAAATCCGCGCCACATTTGGAGTCCATAACACGATACGCGGCGGGGGCTGGCTTCGTTTGAAACCCGGACAAATCACCGACGACACACAAATGTGCCTCGCCGTGGGCGATGCGATGATCGCATCCGAAGCCACAGGCGGCTGGGATTTGCGCTGCGTCGCCGATGGATTTGTAAAATGGCTGCGCAGCCGCCCCGTGGACATCGGCAACACCTGCCGGCGCGGCATCCGCCGCTACATGCAAGACGGCTCCCTGCACGCTCCGGAACTCCACGACGACGCGGGTAACGGTGCCCTGATGCGCAACCTGCCCGTAGCCCTCGGCACTCCTCCTGTCCCGCTTGCGGAATTATTGGAAGGGCACGATCCGGTATTCACGCAGCGCAGCCTTGAGCAAGGCCGCATCACACACGGCAACATTTTATCCGACGCATCAATACTGATGCTGGGGCAATTGACCCGCGTGCTACTGGCAGGCGGCGGGGTTGACGATTGCCACCGCGTCGCCGAACAGTGGATACGCCAGCACCCCAAATTCAATTTCACGCCTTGGCCGGGGCGCACCAGCGGCTACGTTGTGGACACCGTGCAAACCGTGCTGGACGGATTTTTCAGCGCCTCAAGTCTCGAAGAGTGCATCGTCTCGGTCGTCAACCGCGGCGGAGACGCCGACACGACCGGTGCACTGGCCGGACAACTCGCCGGGGCGCGTTGGGGCATAAAGGCGATTCCCACGCACTGGGTGGACAAGCTCGATCCCTCCGTGCGCAAAAAAATCAGCGAGCAGGTAGAGGCGTTGTTGCGTCTGGCAGTAGGACAGTGATGAGAACATCTACCGCACTCTGGAAGAGTGGAAGCGGCATCCTGCCGCTTCGAGTGCGACGTCTTTCCATTAAAAATCGAGAGAAACCATAGTTACTGCCTGCTGGAAATCGCGGTACTTCCAAATTTCTCGCAAGTTCAAGAATTGGAGCTTGATAATAGGCGGATAATTCTTCTTCTCGCCCCCCGTTCGGGACACTTGGCAGACAAGGTAGTCTGCAAAGGATGTTCCGGATAAAACAACTCAAAAAAAACTCACATGAATTGGTATCTTGCTGTCTTGAAAAAATACGCCGTCTTCTCCGGACGCGCCCGAAGAAAAGAATACTGGCAGTTCTTTCTCTTCTACGTTCTCGTCATCGTCGCTCTTTCCATCCTAAGCGGCATTCTTGCCACAATAGTGCCGGCTTTGGCTATCGTCGGGAGTCTCCTTGTGAGTCTCTATTATCTGGCGACACTCTTGCCATTGATTGGCGTTTCAATTCGCCGGCTCCATGACACGGGTCGCAGTGGCTGGTGGGTATTGATTTCCCCCGTTGCCCTCTTCTTCAGCCTTCAGGACAGCCAGCCCGGCGACAACCAATACGGGCCGAATCCCAAAGCCTGATTCGTCTTTCCCTCAGCAACCAAAACAGCCAAGCCGCTTACGCCGCTTGGCTGTTTTGTTTTTCATAATGCGCGGCACCTTTGCCTTTAATACCATTTCCCTTTCACCCGCATAATAATCGTGTCTCGGCACTCGTACCGCAGGTTTCCAAACCTGCCCCGCCGATAGGCGGATCTCGCTTTCAGAGCGAGACACCTAAGACCTATGACACACCGCAGATATGGTGTTTTTCGAAAGCGGACGGTATAAACGTATACCTTTACCTTATTCTGTGCATTTCAGCAGGTTTGGAAACCTGCGGTACAGCATAGCCGCTACGCTCCCTTTTGTTTCCAGATTATTATGCGTTTGAGCGGGAAATGGTATAACCTGCGTTTTGGGCTGTTATCCCGCCCGATTCTTCCTAAAACGTGCCCCCTCACTCATCATCCATGAACCTTCTTCCCTGGACAATCTACCTGACGTTCGCCGGTGCGCTCGTCGCGTGGCTCGTCGGCAACCGTTCGCCCGCCGCCGCACGCTGGACGGCACTCGTCACTGCGCTCACGGGCGCAGGCATCACCCTCGCTGCGGCGTTCCAATTCCAGCCGGGTAATGCTCTCCAGACCCTCGTCAAGGTGCCGTGGGCCAGACGCCTCGCCGATTATCACCTCGCCGTGGACGGCATCAGCATGACCCTTGTCGTGCTCACCGGCATTGCCGCCATCGCCGGGATTTTGTTCTCGTGGAATATCACGCACCGCACGGGGGATTTCTTCGCGCTCTTCCTCGCGCTCATCGGCGGCGTCTATGGCGTCTTCATGAGCGCAGACGCCTTCCTGCTCTTCGTGTTTTACGAAATCGCCATCGTCCCGAAATACTTCCTCGTGGCGGTGTGGGGTTCCACCAACCGCGAATACGGCGCAATGAAACTCGTGCTGTATTCGTTCGCCGGAAGCGCACTCGTGATGGCGGGCTTGCTCTGGGCAAAAAGTCTGGGCGTGCCCTTTGACATGGCGCTCTTCGTAGAAGCTGCCCGCAAACTCTCCACTGCGCAGCAGACGGGTCTCTTTGCGCTGATTTTCACAGGCTTTGCTGTGTTGGCGGGCATGTTTCCGTTTCACACCTGGGCACCCACGGGGCACGTCGCCGCGCCGACAGGAGCCTCTATGTTGCTCGCCGGAGTGGTGATGAAGCTCGGCGCTTACGGGTGCCTGCGCGTGGCACTGCCGGCGTTTCCGGCGGGCTTCGAGACCTTTCAACCCGTCATCGCCGCGCTCGCGATCATCGGGATCATCTACGCGGGACTCATCGCGCTGGTGCAGACGGATTTCAAGTTCGTCATCGGTTATTCGAGCGTGAGCCACATGGGGTTTGTGTTGCTGGGGCTGGCAGCGGCGACGACCACGGCCTTGAGCGGCGCGGTGCTGCAAATGTTTTCGCACGGCGTGGTGGCGGGGCTGCTCTTCGCGGTGGTAGGGCGCATGGTTTACGAGCGCACACACACCCGCGACCTTACGCACTTGCGCGAAATGCCGCTGCATAAGCTGCTGCCGTTTGCGGCGGTGGTGTTCGTGTTTGCGGGGCTGGCGTCCATGGGGATGCCGGGCTTCAGTGGATTTCCCGCCGAACTTTCCATTTTGATTGGCGTCTGGCAACATAGCCCCGTGTGGGCGGTGCTCGCCGCGCTGGGGATTCCGGTAGCAGCGGCGTTTACGCTGCGAGCCGTGGTGCTGGCGTTTTTCGGGAAAGGCAAGGGCACAGACTGCGAGGCCCGCGGAAGAGGAGAGGCGGGGCAAGCATCCCACCATCCATTGCCGCCCATCACGCTTCCCGAAAAACTCGGTGCCGGGCTGTTGCTCGCCGTGAGTGTGCTCATCGGCTTGCGGCCCGACTTGTTGCTCGACTGGATTATTCCCGCTTTGAACTCTCCGCTTATGAAAATAGCCACCCAGGGAGGTGCCCAATGAACTACGAATTCACATTCCAGATGTTCGCGACGGAAATCGCGCTCGTCATCGGTGCACTGCTCGTGCTCGCTGTGGATTTGGCGCTTCTGCGCGGGAAGCCGCACGGGGTGCGCGTGGGCGTAGCCACTGCGATTGGTTTGTTTGCAGTGTTGGCGGCTGGATGGGAAAGCTTTGGTGTGAATCAGTTTGTTCTGTCGCGTGGCTACGAACCAATCGTAGCCTCTTTCCTGTCGGGGCACTTTCTCGGCTCTGGACGCTTTATCTTAAACGCTAAACTCGTCGCTCTCGCGCTCGGTGCGCTAACGCTTCTGCTCATCGCGGGAACCTCGCGCCTGAAAAATCCCGCAGAACATGTCGCGCTGACGCTCTTCGCTCTCGCGGGAATTACGTTGATGTGCGCGGCGCAAAATCTGCTCGTGATTTTCCTCGCGCTGGAGTTGGCGAGCTTGTCGCTCTACATCCTCGCGGGCTTCGATAAGACGCGCCCCGAATCGGCAGAGGCCGGTCTGAAATACTTCCTCTACGGCGGCACAGCGGCGGCGTTTCTGCTCTTCGGGTTTAGCCTGCTCTACGGGTTGACCGGAGAAATCCATTTGCCCCTTATCGCGACGAAACTGGCCACGTTGCCCACGTCACCCTTGCTCGTAGTGGCGCTTGTAATGGTGCTTGTCGGCTTTGGCTACAAGGCGGCGGCGGCACCCTTTCACCTGTGGGCGCCGGATGCTTATCAAGGCGCACCGGTGACCTCCGCAGCGTTGATTGCGTCGGCGTCGAAGGTGGGCGGACTCGTGTTGCTTGCGCGGTTTTTGATAGCGGCGAGCGAGGGTAAAGAGGAATGGAGGGGCGAATATTTTATATCCAAGTGGACGCCCCACAGCGGCTGGTTTGTCGTGCTCGCGGTGCTGATTGTGGCATCGCTGTTGCTCGG
>JAITXH010000125.1 GCA_031284845.1 Puniceicoccales bacterium
GTGTCGAGCCGCGCAAACGCTGCCTCGCGGGGCAAGGTGGCGTAGAACTGGTCGTAATTGAGTTCGTTGTTGCGAAAGGCCGCGAAAAGCGACCACAGGCCGTTTCGCGACAACTCGGCATTGTAGGTGTTGGCGAATGACGGCGAGCGTCCGGAGTCCAGCGCGAACGCGCCGAGCACCGCTGCACCGACCCAGCCCGCCGCGACGAGCCAGCGCCGCCGGGCCGGTGGAGCGGGCGCGTTCATCCAAATTGCGATGGCACCGATGCGGACCAATCCAAACGCGAGCACCGCCGACACGAGCGCGAGTGCGCCGAAAATCGCGGGCAGCGGATACGATTCGCGGATGTTGGCTGTGACCTCCTTGGTGTAGATGAGGTAGTCCACGGCGATGAAGTTGAAGCGCGTGCCAAACTCGTCCCAGAACAACCACTCCGCGACGGCACCGAACAGCATCAACCCCGCGCCCACGCCCACGCCGACCCATGCGAGCACGCGCCCCGGCCTATGTGTGAAAAATCCGCGCGGCAGTGCCGCGAGCGCGACGGCGACGAGCCCGGCGGGGAACAGACCGGCACCGATGTCAAACACTGCGCCCGTGGCGAACGCCCCTGCCAGTGCCGCGCCCCAATCCACGGTGGACGCCGATTTGACGAGCAACGCGCAACGTGTAAGCAGCGCGACGGCGAGGAATCCGGCAAAGAACACCGCCGCTCCGCCCATGCGGTTGACGAAAAAGCGCGAAGCGAGGCGCCGACAAACAGCGGTGGCGCGTTGGAACGGACTGGAGGAGAGAGGCGGATAGACTGTTGATACAGGCGAGATTTTATTTGAGGAATCCATGGTGGGCACTCTGCCACAGCGAGGTGAACACCCGTTGAACTTAGGATTAAAATTCGTTCATAAATCGAAGATTAGAAACCTGAAAAAGACTGTCCCACCGCGGCTTTTTTCAGGTTCAGAGCTTGGTTCCAGATTTCCCAAGGTGTTTATCAAAGGCGGAAATGATTACTCAGAATATTTTGCCTCCACTAAAAGAGGGCCGAGGTGAGTTCTTCTGAAATATCCGGGGCAGGCCGCATTTTCCGCTTCCCTTCTCTACTTGCCCGCCTTGTGCTCTCCGCCCCACGAAGAATGGCACTCATCACACGCCAGTCCATAGAAGAAGTCCGCACGCGTGCCGATATCGTCACGCTCATCGGCGATTACACATCCCTGAAAAAAGCCGGTTCGAGCTGGAAGGGACTCAGCCCTTTCACACCCGAAAAAACACCTTCCTTCTACGTCCACCCGGACAAAGGATTTTTCTACTGCTTCAGCACCAATCAGGGCGGAGACCTCTTCCGTTTTCTGATGCTCAAGGAGGGGCTGAATTTTCAAGAAGCAGTCGAACGCGCTGCAAACCGGTTCGGCATCCAAGTTCAATACGCGGAAAACAACGCTACGCCGGAAGACCGTTCCCTGCGCGCCCAGCTTTTCGCAATCCACGACACCGCTGCCACCCGCTTCGCCGAAGCGTTCAAATCCGCCCCTGCCGCCGCCGTCCGTACCTATTGGACGGAACAGCGCCGCTTCTCACTCGATACCGCCGCGCAATTCCAAATCGGCTTTGCAGCGGCAGACGGAGCCAACCTCGCTCGCGTATTAGGCAAAGCCGGATACACTAAAGACGCCCTCGCCAAGTCCGGCCTCTTCACTGGCACGGACTACTCGCCCGACCCATACCGCTGGCACGCGAAATTCCACGGACGCCTCATCATCCCCATCCGCGATGTGCAAGGGCGCATCGTCGCCTTTACTGCGCGCCTGCTGCCCTTCATCCCGCAGGATGAGAGAGATCCCACCCGCGAATCCAAATACGTCAATTCGCCCGAAACGGAGATATTCCATAAGAGCCAAATCCTCTTCAACCTCGACAAAGCCCGTGCCGCCGCACGCGACGATACGCCCGTCGTGCTCGTCGAAGGCCAACTCGATGCCATCCGCGCCTACTCCTGCGGTGTCACCACCGCCGTTGCCTCTCAAGGCACGGCCATCGGCCCTGAGCACATGGCGCTTTTGCGCCGCTTCACGCGCCGCGTGGACGCCTTGCTGGACGCCGACCGGGCCGGGCAGGCCGCCGCGCTGAAGCTGCTCCCGCTCGCATTCCAAGCCGGCATGGAGGTGCGCGTCTTGCACGTCCCGGGAGGCAAAGATCCCGACGAGTATCTCGCCGCCACCGGGCCTGAGGGCTGGCCTGCCGTGCGCGACAATGCCTCCGGCGCCATCCCCTTCGCCGTGCGCGGGCTGCTTCCGCCGGAAGAGAAGCACACCACGGCGCAAAAACTTGACGCCCTCCAGTCGCTTTTTGCCATCATCGCGCAGGCTGAGTCCGCCGTCGCCCGCGACGAAGCGCTCACGGAAGTCAGCCACCTGACCGCGCTCGACCTCATCGCCGTGCGGCGTGACTTCCAGCGCTACCAGCAGACTCGCCGCACCCGCACCCCCGCTGCTAACGGAGATGGCGCGGAAAGCCCTCCCGCCCCGAAATCCGCCTCCACTCCGCTGACTACGGCAGAAGAAGCGCTTCTGGGCATCGTCCTGCACCACGAAACGCTCTCCCGCGAACTCGCCGCAATGGTCCACCACGAATGGCTCGATGCCGCTTCCCCCTCCGGGCAACTCCTTGCGCGTGTCCTTGCCGAGATTGACCAAGGAGACTGGCAAGGGATACAGACTGCACAGGCGCTGGCGGAAGATGCTTCCGAGATAAATCTTCTCTCCCGCCTGCTTGCCTCGCCCGTCCCCATCCCCGACCCGCGTGCCCAGGCCAACGAGTGTCTGGCATTTTTGTTTAAACGCTTTGCCAAAAAACGGCGTGTCGCCATCAGTGAAGCCATTGCCGCCGCTCCTCCCGGTGCCGCCAACGTGAAACATTTGCAGGAGGAGGAAATTCACTTGCGGAAAATGGCACGCCAGCTTCCGCACTTGGGGTAACCTGCGTGAATATCTCATGGAATATGCAGGTTAGGCTGGAAAACGTCTCTCTAAACGGTTTTCTTCACTCCCCATGAGCAAGCCTGCGAATCCATCCCTTATCGGCGTTTTTGTTTTGGGCGGAATCCTTCTTTTGATTATCGGCATCGGTTTATTCGGCGCGGGATACTTTCAGGGGAAGGAACTTGATCTCATCTGCTTTTTTGAAGACTCGGTAAACGGCCTTGATGTCGGCTCTCCGGTCAAATTCAAAGGAGTCACAATCGGCAAGGTCTCCGAGGTGCTCCTGCGCACGCGCAACCAGGAGGAAAACGACAATGCCGTGCCGGTCATCATCGCCATAGACCCCAAGCTGCTCGCCTCGCGCGGTATCGCAACTTACCTTACCGACAAGGAAAAGCGTGTGCAGAGTGTCGAAAAAGGTCTGCGGGCGCGCCTCCAGCAGCAATCTGTAATCACAGGAATGCTCTACATCGAGTTGGATTTTTACCCGGGCAACCCGGCTAAGTATCACAAGAAAAATCAGGACGGAGGGCTGGTCGAAGTGCCCACCGTCGTCTCAAACCTCGGCACATTGATGCGTGCAGCGACGCGCACCATCGAGCAATTCAGCCAGATACAATTCGCGGCGATGGGCGAAAAAATGAACCGCATCCTCACGCAACTGGAGACCGGTGCCGATGCCGTAGATTTCAAAAGCATCAACAAAGGCGTGCTCGCTGTCACCACCTCCGCGACGGAATTGCTTCAGGATGAAAACGTGCGACTGGCTGCGGGAAACTTGAATGC
>JAITXH010000207.1 GCA_031284845.1 Puniceicoccales bacterium
GATAAGGTCTCCCGCACGTTGTGATCGGTGATGAGGACGCCGATACCCTTTTTTTTCAGGTCGCGCACAATGTGTTGCACACTTCACATGCGAAAGTCTGTGCCCAGATAAAGTTGGCGGCTGTGCGGGTCGTTGATGATGAAATCGGCGCTGCCTTCGATGAGCACGCGCCCTTGGTATATAAGGTAGGCGCGATCCACGATGGATAAGGTCTCCCGCACGTTGTGATCGGTGATGAGGACGCCGATACCCTTTTTTTTCAGGTCGCGCACAATGTGTTGCACATCGGCGACACTGAGCGGATCCACGCCGCTGAACGGTTCGTCGAGGAGCATGAAGCGCGGGCGGGTGGCGAGCGCCCGCGTGATCTCCAGGCGCCTCCGCTCGCCTCCACTGAGGGTGTAGGCCATCTGGGATGAGAGCTTTGAGAGGCCGAGTTCGTCGAGGAGCGAGGCCACGTAGTCTTTGCGCTCGTTGGCGGGCATGTCCATTGTCTCGACTACGGCCATGATGTTGTCCCAGACGGTAAGCTTCCGGAAGACGGAGGCCTCTTGCGGCAGGTAGCCCAAGCCGAGTCGGGCGCGTTGCCACATAGGCAGGCGCGTGATGTCGTATCCGTCGAGAAACACCTTGCCGTGTGTGGCGGGGACGAGGCCGACTACCATGTAAAAAGTGGTTGTTTTGCCGGCACCATTCGGACCGAGCAGGCCGACGACCTCTCCGGCGCTCACGGCGATATTCACATCGTGGACGACTTCCCGTTTTCCGTAATTTTTGCCCAAATTCTGGGTGGAGACGATTCCCGTTGCGGTGTTGCCGGGGGTGGCGGAGTTGGAGGTGTTGCCGGCGTCGGTGGCGGACATTGTGGTGCGTGGATGGTGTTTGGTTTCTTCTCTTCCCAAAAGAAGAGAATGTCAGGCCTTGGTCAATGGTGCACTCTGCGTGGAGGTGCCTGTTTTGCGGGGCAATCGTTGCCGTGCCGGGCCATTGCTCAAAGTGCCCGGCCCAAGTCCATCAAAAATCCCCATTGTTTGGACAGTACCTTATCGTTTTCGTGGCAATTGGGGTCCCATTTGGCGAGTTGTGCCCAGAAGAGTCTGGAGTGGCTCATGTGGAGTCTGTGTGCCAGTTCGTGTAAAATCACGTAGTCTTGCAGGTGCGGTGGCAACAGGAGCAACCTCCAGTTGAGTGATACGGTTCCGCTGGACGAGCAGGAGCCCCAGCGCCCGCGCTGGTTTCGCACGCTTACGCGGTGGATTGAGATTCCCAGTGGGTTTGCGAGCGCGACTACCCGTGCCTGTAGCGTCTTCGCTGCCAGCGCGTGCAGCAGTGCCAGCAGGTCTGTCTCCCTCTGCAGGCCTCCCCGGTGGCGGAAAAGCACGGGTTCTTCATTTTCGTAATAAATAAAAAAAGGGCGCACGGGTGTCTCTGCGCATTCGAGATTGAGGCGCTTTCCGGACACGCACACCCACGGGGCTTTATCAAGGTATTCTGCGACAGGCATCGTGGCTGGCCGGGTGTCGCGTCGGGCCAAAGCCTTCAGCAGCCACGCCCGGTTTTTTTGCAGGAAATCCAGGGCAGCGGTTTTTGCTCCACGGTGCGGTATCGTGATGCGCACCGGGCCTTCATGCGGCACCTTCACTCTGATGCGTTTAGCCAGTGCACTTACCAGCCATATCAGGGAGATGCAGACGGTGCCATCCGGCCCGGATAACTCCACGAGATCTGTTTCTTCCGCTGGCATTGGAGGCAGGTGTTTTATTAACCCGCTGTTATTTCGCGGATCAGGTATTTTGTGTGGATGCCAGGGTCTCGCGGATCACATTGCCTGTGTGCCGGCGCAGGGCGCTTTCGGGATCTATGCCCGCTTCGCGGCAAGCGGCTACCCATGTGAACAATTCCGCACCGGCACGTTCTTCCGTCAGATTTTGCGCGCGTGCTTCAATTGCCGGGCGGTCAACAGAAGCGCCGGTGGGGAGCTTTTTCTTCTGGATGGCTTTCCATGTCTCCCGTGCTTTGAGCAGAGCAGTGAGAGCCGGGGGCAGGTCTTTAAAAGGGCTGGAAGGTTTCTCTACGGGTTCGGCTTTTGCGGCCCGTTCTTTGGCTTTGATCTCATCCCATTGTTTGAGCACGGCGGCAGTGTCTTCAGCTTGCGCTGTGCCGAAAACGTGCGGATGGCGCCGGATCATCTTTTCGTTCACTTCGCGCGCGACATCGGCGAAGGTGAATTCACCGCGTTCTGCTGTCATTTGTGCGTGCATGACGACGTGCAGGAGCAAGTCGCCAAGTTCTTCGCGCATGTGCGGGATGTCGTTTTGATCTATTGTCTCCAGTAATTCGGCAACCTCTTCGATCAAGCAATCGCAGAGCGTTTGGTGTGTTTGTTCACGATCCCACGGGCATCCGCCCGGAGCGCGCAAGCGGGCGACTGTGGCGACAAGTTCATCTATAGCAGCTGGCATGGGCGGGAGAAAAACAGGAAACAGGAAATAAGGAACAAGAAATTTAGAACTCTCGAAATTGCCGTTGCGGAATGCCGATTTTGCCGCACGCTCCTATCCCGCAACTCCAATCAAAATCATCAACTCGTTTCCCCCCATGAAAAAATTACTCGCTTGCATAGACGGTTCACTTTACGGGCAGACTTGCTGCCAATACGCCTCCTGGTTTTCCAGTAAAACTGGCGCACTAGCAGATATGCTTTATGTCTCGGAGCTTTGGCAATACGAGGCCCCGCTTGTCGCCGATTTCGGCGGCAGTCTCGGTGCCCAGCCTTACATGGGGCTTACGGCCCAGCTTCGGCAAATCGAGGAAGAGAAGTCCGTCGTCATCAAAGAATATTTGCATGAGAGTTTTGAGAAAGTGGGCTTGGGTTCGCGCATCGTCTTTCACCACCGCACGGGTGTGCTCGTAGATAGTATCGGCGAGTTTGAGGGCGGTGAATCTCCGGCGGAGTTGATCATCGTGGGGAAACGCGGCGAGGGCGCCAACATGGCCAAGGCACACTTGGGAGCGAATATGGAGCGTGTTGTGCGTGCTACATCGCTGCCGTGTTTTGTCGCCAATCGCGAATTTTTTGAGCCGCGCAATCTCCTGCTTGCGTATGATGGCAGTGAGAGTGCCCACAAAGCCGTCGTCTGGCTCGGGGCAAACAAGGCCGCGTTTGAAGGGCTTGCGCTCCATGTTGTCTCTGTCGCCAAAGCGGGGGAGGGGGATAAGGCATCGGCACGCCTGAGCATGGCGGAAAGGGCGCTCGTTTCTTTGGGCTTCACTCCCAAATGCCAGGTGCTCACTGGAATTCCTGCTGATGCTATCTCAGCGTATCAACAAAGCAATGACATCAATCTCCTGCTTATGGGAGCTTACGGGCATTCGCGCATCCGCCGTTTGCTCATCGGCAGCACGACCACCGAGTTGTTGCAGCGCTGCCGGGTGCCGGTGGTGTTGTTCAGGTAACAGGCGAGGGAGAGAGGGTTCTAGGCTGCCCGGCACCTTAGAGCATTTTTAACAAAGCGGGCAGGTCTATGTTTTCCTGAATAAGACTTTCGATTACGGGGATTTTATCCGCGTCCTCCGGCTGTGTTTTGACCGTCATGTTGTTTATCTTGGTGGTGACGGCAAAGCTCTCGGCATCGGTGCCGACGACGGGGATGCTTGTCTGGCGCAGCATCTCGAGCAGGCGGGCATTGGGGTGCAAATTGTTTGTGAGGATTATGCCGCAGGCTACCGTAGAGTTATGCACGCCTGCACTCGCGATCAACGAGAAGAGGAGGTCCTCGCGGTCACCGGGCATGATGACAAGCACGCCCGGGCCGAGATACTCTGAAATGGTGTTTGCGGACATCGCCCCCATGATGACTTTTTGGATGCGCTCGCCCGCATGTTGCAGGGGGCGATGAAGCCAGCGTCCGTCTATTTCCTGGACGATCTGGGCGAGGTTGGGCTTGGCAAGGCGTTCGCGCAGCGGCAGGACGCCGAGGAGGGGCACACCGAGCCGGGCAAGCCCTTTGCCCACATACTCGCGGATGAACTCTATTTTGTCGGGCAGCACTTTGTTCAAAATCACACCGATGCATTCCACTCCCATTTTGTCAAAAAGCGCTTTGTTAATGGCGACTTCATCCACGGGTTTGCCTATGCCGCCGCCTGCCACGATGAGGCATTTGGATTTCAGCAAATGGGCGTTGGATGCGTTGGAACAGTCGAATATCGCACCGACGCCGGCGTGGCCCGAACCTTCGATGATGATGATGTCTTTTTCGTAAGCGGAGCGGTCAAAGGCACGGCAAATCTTATCCACAACCTGCGGACGCAGGGCGTCCGGATTGTCGAGGTAGCGCCGCGTGAATGCGGGGTCTATCGCCACCGGACTCATGGCGGCGATGGGGATGTTTACGTCGTAAATTTTGTTGATGAGCTGCGTGTCCTCATCCACCGAAACGTTATCTACGACGATGAGCCGTTGGGCAATGGGCTTGATGTAGCCTGTCCTGTAACCGAGGGCGTGCAAGGCGCCGTAGAGTCCGAGGCAAGTGGTGGTCTTGCCGTCGTTCATACGGGTCGCTGCGACAAATATCCGCGGGGTTGAGGTATTGAGCGGTTCCTTGAGCAGACCGGGAACGTCTTTAGCGAAGCGGGGTGCCTGTGGAGAGGCGAATGGCATGGTTGTGGTGAAGGATTCAGGCCTGTTCTGGCGCGGTGCCCGGAATGCTTTCTCCTTCTCCGGTGTTGGCATTCTGAGAGACGATGGATGCGAGGTAATGGCGGTCAACAGCCTGAGCGGCGACGATGACGGAGGTGCCGAAGATGTCGTGGGCGCTGGCACCGCGTGAGATTTCTGCTGCGGGGCGGTCCAGTCCGGTGAGTATTTGCCCGTAGGCGGGGATGTTGGAAATGATCTGCACCATTTTTGATGCGATGTTGCCCGAGTTGAGATCGGGAAAAACGAGGACGTTGGCCTGCCCGGCGACGGAGCTTTCGATGTCCTTCACGGCTGCTGTGAAAGGATCCAGGGCAGCATCCACTTGCAGTTCTCCGTCAATTTCTACCGGCATGTCGAAGAGTTTGGATTTTGCTTTGGCGGCCAAGGTGGCGGCTTTGATACGGGCGATGGACGAGTGGTGCCCGGAGCCGGAAGACTTAGTCGTGTAGGCGAGCAGTGCGACGCGGGGGGGCTGGTTGGTAAGGTGATAGGCGAGCATCGCAGTCGTGCAGGCTATGTCGGCAAGTTGTTCGGCGGTCGGCTCCGGGATGACTGCACAGTCGGCGAGAAAGAGCGCACCGTCTATGCCGAACTTGCCGTCTTCCATTTCCAGAATTTGCATGGAGGAGACGGTCTCTACGCCGGGCTGGCGCGGGAGGATTTGCAGGATGGGGCGCAGCCCGCTGGCCGGGCCGACAGTGGCCCCGGATACCATGGCGTCGGCACCGCCGGTAGCGACCATCATGGCGGCGAAATAGTTGGGGCTGGCGAGGTATTCCACGGCTTCGTGTTCTTTGAGGTCACCGAAGCGCTGGAGTCCTCGGAATTTGGCGACGTAGCCTGGCAGTTCTTCGCTGCGCGCCGGCTCGACGATGCGGATGCCGTCGAGCTTGATGTTGAGCCTGGCGGCATTGATTTTGATGCGTGTGCGGTCTCCGATTAGAATGGGGACGCCGAGACGCCGGGTAGAGAACTGGCGGGCGGCTTGGATGATGCGCGGGTCAGCACCTTCGGGATAAACGACGCGTTTGGGATGATTTTGCAGACGGACTGAAAGCCGATTGATGAGCGACATGTTCTGGGGGTGTTTATGTGTTATGAAAAGCGGAGC
>JAITXH010000210.1 GCA_031284845.1 Puniceicoccales bacterium
TATTGCCGGGGCGGGATTACTTTCCACTGGAGCTTTGGATGATGTGGAGATCGCGTTGCGGGTAGGGAATCGTGCAGCCGCCTGTTTCCAGCGCGATTTTGAGGTTTTCCAGAAGTGCGAAACGCGCCGCCCAGTAATCCGCCGTGGCGACCCATGGGCGCACGACGAGGTCCACGGAGTTTTCACCCAGATTGGCGACGGCGATTGTAGCTGCGGGAGAGTCGAGCACGCGTGGATCTTCGGCGAGGGTGCGTTGGATGATTTCACGGGCACTCTTGATATTGTCGCCGTAGCCGATGCCGATGGTCAGGTCTATGCGGCGGAGGTGTTTTGCGGTGTCGTTGGTGACGACCTGCCCGATGAATGTAGAATTGGGCACGAGGACGAGCCGGTTGTCTCCCGTGCGCAGAGATACGGCGAAGAGGCCGATTTCCTCGACCGTGCCGGCGATGCCGCTCACGGAAATGGCATCGTCCACTTTGAATGACCGGAATACCACGAGCATTACCCCGGCAGCGAAGTTGGAAAGCGACCCTTGCAGGGCCAACCCGACAGCCAGCCCGACTGCGCCGATAATGGCTACGAGCGAGGTGGTCTGGACGCCGAGTTTTTCCAGCGCGGCCAATACCACGACTACGGCCAGAAAGCCGTGCAAGACGCGGACGAGGAATTTGAGCAGAGTGGCGTCCATCCGGGTGCGCTCCAAGGCGAGCTGCGCCAGCTTGCACAGCCGCTTGGCGACCCAGTGCCCAGCTGCCAGTATCACCAGCGCGATCACGATGCGCTCGAGCGCATCCGGGGCGGATTGCGTGAAGAGCACGTTCAGCTTTGCGGACAATGTGCGGATGGAATCTGGGAGAGTCATGCTGACGGAAGAAAAGCATTAACCCGCATATTTCACGCGAATTCGGTCATGCCTTCCGATTTTTTGGCAAGACCGGGTGGTTTTTTTGGCGGGAAAGTCCCGGTGCCTATCCGCGTGCACGTCGTTTTGCGGAGGCGATGGCGAGTTCTTCCAATAGGGGGACCGTTTGTGCAAACGAGATGCAGGCGTCGGTGATGCTTTGTCCGTAGATTGCCTTTTCCGGCGAGGTGTAATTCTGCTTCCCGGACGCCAAATGGCTCTCCAGCATGATTCCGATGATGGCCCGCGAGCCACCGGCGATTTGCCCGGCCAGATCCGCTGCCACGAGCGGCTGGCGGTTGTGGTCTTTTGAACTGTTGCCATGCGAGCAATCTACGACGAGGTAGCCCGGTTGCCCCGCTTTTTGCAATAGCGCCACGTTGGCGGCGATGGCGGCGGCTTCGTAATTTGGGCCGCTGAGTGCGCCGCCGCGCAGAATAATGTGGGCATCGGGGTTGCCTGTGGTCTCGGAAATCGCCGCCACGCCATCCTTTGTCACCGAGGGAAACCAGTGTGAGTGTTTGGCGGCACACACGGCATCCACGGCCATCTGGACGTTGCCCGAAGTGCCGTTTTTGAAGCCCACCGGCATTGAAAGCCCGGAGGCCAGTTCCCGGTGCATCTGGCTTTCCGTGGTGCGCGCGCCGATGGCACCATAGCACACGAGGTCGGCGATGAATTGGGGGGTGATCGTGTCGAGAAATTCGGTGGCAGAGGGGAGGCCAGATTGCAGGATGTCGAGCAGGAGCTTGCGGGCCATGCGCAGCCCTTCGTTAATGCGGAAGCTCTTGTCAATGAAAGGGTCGTTGATGAGGCCTTTCCAGCCTATTACCGTGCGCGGTTTCTCAAAATACACGCGCATCACGACCAGCAGGTCATCATTGTATTTTTGGGCGACAGGGAGCAGGCGGGTCGCGTATTCCTCGGCGGCCTTGGTGTCGTGAATCGAGCAGGGGCCGGTGATTACCAGCAAGCGCGGGTCGCGTCCGTTGACGATGTCGCCGACTTGGGCGCGGACTGATGCCACCAGTGCCGAGGCACTCTCCGTGATGCGCAATTCATCCAGTAACAAGGCCGGAGAAACAAGCGGGCGCTGACTTTTTATGCGGAGATCGTCTGTAGTGTGAAACATCGAATGCGGAAACGGGGACAAGAAACTGTTTTATCCGGTTGAGTCAACAATGGGTGCATAAAAGCCACCACCGCGGCGCATTTTTTCAGGCGATGCGGATTGAAGAATAACCCGCACGTGCCAAGTATCCCGGAATATGAATTTCCCCGGAAAACAACCGGAACTCGTTCCGCTCGTCGGTTCTCTCGCCCCGGCTGCCGCTGTCGTCGAGGCGGTGACTGCCGCCGGCGGGCGCGCCCTGCTGGTGGGCGGGTGCGTGCGCGACGCATTGCTCGGGGCACAGCCCAAGGATGTGGACATCGAGGTCTATGGCCTGGAGGCGGCGGCGCTGGAGCGTGTGTTGCGCTCGCGCTTTGCCATTGTGTCCGTGGGGCAGTCTTTCGGTGTCTTCAAATTGAAAGGCTGCGAGGTGGATGTGAGCCTGCCCCGGCGTGAATCCAAGGCGGGCACCGGGCACTGCGGATTTGTCGTCCAGGGCGACCCGCACATGGGCATCGCTGAGGCGGCGGCGCGGCGGGATTTCACCATAAACGCGATTTACTGGGACCCGCGCACGGGAGAGCTGCTTGATCCGCATGGCGGACGCGCCGATCTCGCGGGTAAAATCATGCGCCACACCTCGCCTGCCTTTTCCGAAGATCCGCTGCGCGTATTGCGGGCGATGCAGTTTGCGGCGCGCTTCCAGCTTGTGCCTGCGCCGGAGACGGTCGCGCTCTGCCGGGAAATCACCCCGGAGGGCTTGCCCCCGGAACGCATTTTCGAGGAGTGGTCGAAGTTGATTTTGAAGGGGATGAAACCTTCGCTCGGACTGACATTTTTGCGCGATTGCGGGTGGGTGCAATACTACCCCGAACTGGTGGCACTCATCGGCTGCGAGCAGGATCCGCGCTGGCATCCCGAAGGCGATGTGTGGAACCATACCCTGCATTGCCTCGACGCTTTTGCGGCACGCCGCACGGGGGAGGCATGGGAAGATCTCGTCGTCGGCCTGGCCGTGCTTTGCCACGATCTGGGCAAGGCGGTGACGACAAAGAAAGAGGCAGACGGGCGTTGGCACGCCTACGGGCACGAAGAGGCGGGTGTGCCCATCGCACAAAAGTTTTTGGAGCGCATGACGCGGCATAAAGAGCTGATTGATTCGGTGCTCCCGCTGGTGGCTTGCCACATGCGCCCCCTGGAGTTGTGGCGCATTCAGGCGGGCGATGCCGCCGTGCGCCGCCTCGCGGGGCGCGTCCTTCGCATAGATAGGCTGGTGCGCGTGGATGATGCCGACCGGCGTGGACGTCCGCCACTGGTGCCGGAGGATTCACCGCAGGGGAAATGGCTCCTGGAGCGTGCGGCGGCGCTGGCGGTGGAGGATTCTGCGCCGAAGCCCATTTTGAAGGGGAGGCATCTGATTGGATTGGGATTGAAGCCCTCACCGGCGTTTCGCGCCTTGTTGGACGAAGCGTTTGAGGCCCAACTCGACGGGGCATTTCACGATGAAGACAGTGCTGTCGCGTGGGCAGTCGGGCACCTGAAGAGCAGCCCGTTGCCGCCGCGCTAAGCCGGTTCCTGAGTCAGCGCGAAGCGAAAGTGGAAGCGGCGTCGCGCCGCTTTGTTGTCAGAAACGCGAGACGCGCTTTTTGCGGGGCGGCGATGGCGGCGAGAACGCCCCTGCGCTTCAAGCGGCGAGACGCCGCTTCCACTCTGTCGGCGAGGACGCCGCCGCTCCCGCGGCACAATTCATTTCCCAACACAATACGCACAAAGGTATTATCTAAAAATAGCGAAGAACCTATCTTGGAATTTTAGGAATCAATTCCTGAAATTTACATAAATTTCAGGCAACTTCATGCGTTTGAGTTCAAATGGGATGCTTCGGGAAAGCGCACCAAGGTGCGAACCCCGAAAGCGTGGAGCGAGGCCTATCCCGATGCTGTGGGAGTGAGCATGGTTTCTCCGGCCAATGTGGAGACGTTTTTACTGGAGTGAACCTTAGGCGGAAAACCTCATAGAAAAGGGGCAACTTAATTCCTTTCCTTAGGTGACCATAGCTTCCTCAATAGCGGACAGTGTTTTGGCCAATCTTCGAGAGAGTAGTTTCAGTCTAGCCTCATACTTACCAGAGGCCTTGTCTAGTTAAGGAGGGGGATTTTTCGCCTCAACGGGAGCGTTACGCAGGAGCTTGAGAGGAAAGCAAACGTATTCACTTCTCTGTGACTGAAGCGCCTTCAGCCTCCTTCTGATGAACAAAGAAGACATCGGGGCGAACTCCGCACAGCTTGTTGAAATGACTCTTGGCAAGCTCCAAAAGCTCTCAACCCCGTTCACATGACTACGTCTGCGGACAAACTCGTTCTCGTGATGATGCACTCGGTGATACTTGTAGCCACTGTTCACAAGTCCATCATAGGTTTTCCATTCGGCGGTATAGATGCCACTTTCTTAACTAGGCAAGTTTCCAGACGCTCGTTGTTGTTGCGGAACCACTGGTCATTCATGGATTAGGCGATCCAGGTGTGCCGTCACCGTTGCGAGTTTGAGGGGCGATCTCCAAAAAACGATTCCGGCGCGGATTACGCTCTCCCGAAGACTAATCCACTTTTGCGGTTTGCCAGATGACGGGACGAATGTCCACTTGCCCTACAAAACCAAGAATGTGCGCCTCGATTTTCTTGCCCGCCATGTCCGGCGTAAGCGGTAAATAATACGTGTAGTTCTTCCCGCTGCGACGAACGGGATATTCCCAAACAT
>JAITXH010000023.1 GCA_031284845.1 Puniceicoccales bacterium
GCCGTTGCCGCCGTCAAGAAAGCCGGCAAGACCGCTGAAGGGGTCATCTGTTATACCACCAGTCCCGTCCACACCACCGAAGCCTTCCTCAAACTCGGCGACGAACTCGTCGAAATCGGCTGCGACACCATTTGTATTAAAGACATGTCCGGCCTCATCGGACCCGCCGCTGCCGCCACACTCGTCGCCGGTCTCAAGAAACGCCACCCCAACGTGCCCGTCATCTTGCACAGCCACGACACCGCCGGCCTCGCCGCTACCGCTTACTACACCGCCATCGAAGCCGGTGTGGACAGCGTGGACACCTCCATCACGCCCTTTGCCAACGGCACCGCCCAGCCTGACACCGTGCGCATGCTGGAGATTTTGCGCGATCATCCCCGCGCCCCCAAATACGACGTCAAGGCACTCACCGAAGCCAGCGAGTATTTCAAAGGCGTCTATGCCGAACTCTCCAAGTTCACCAGCCCCGCCAACGATAAAGTGGACAGCGAAACGCTCACCTACCAAGTCCCCGGCGGCATGTTGAGCAACTTCCGCAACCAGCTCAAAGAACTGAACATGACGGACAAGTTTGCCGAAGTGCTCGCCGAGATCCCCGTCGTGCGCAAGGCCCTCGGCTGGATTCCCCTCGTCACGCCCACTTCGCAAATCGTCGGCTCGCAGGCCGTGCTCAACGTCAAATTCGGGCGTTGGAAGAACTTCTCCCCCGCCGCAATGGACATCGCGCTGGGCTACTACGGGCGCACCCCCGGCACCGTTGACCCCGAAGTGCAGGCCCTCGCCGCGAAGACCTCCGGCAAAGACCCGATAAGCGTCCGCCCGGCTGACCTCATCGCGCCGGAATTGCCGAAATACAACGCAGAGCTTCAAGCGGCGGGCATCCCCGTGAACGACGAGAACGCCACCTTGCAAGCCATGTTCCCGCAGCAGTTGAAAGCCTTCTACGCGCCTGAGCCTGCACCGGCGCCAGCACCAGCACCCGTGGCTGTGAAGACGCCTGCCGCTCCTGCCGCAGCGGTAACGCCCACTGCCGGCGTAGCGTTATCCCTCTCGGTAAACGGCGCACATTACAACGCGGTCATCGAAGAAATCGCCTGATCTTTTTCATTTTTTCACACAACGAAACAACACCAATGCTCACCAATACCACCCTCGCCACTCTTGACCCTGAAATTTTCAAAGCCATTCAGGAAGAGAAAAGACGCCAGCAAACGCACATTGAGTTGATCGCCTCGGAGAACTTCACCTACCCGGCGGTGCTCGAAGCGCAAGGCAGCGTGCTCACCAATAAATACGCCGAGGGCTACCCCGGTAAACGCTGGTATGGCGGATGCGAATTTGTGGACGTCGTCGAACAACTCGCCATCGCCCGCGCCAAAAAACTTTTCAGCGCCGACCATGCCAACGTCCAGCCCCACTCCGGCGCACAGGCCAATTTCGCCGTCTATGCCGCCGTCCTCCAGCCGGGAGACAAGATACTCGGCATGAATCTCGCCCACGGCGGACACCTCACCCACGGCAACCCGGCAAACTTCTCCGGGAAGCTCTACAAGTTCGTCCAATACGGCGTGCGTGAAGACACCGGGCGCATAGACTACGACGAACTCGCCGCCGTCGCCCAACGCGAAAAACCGCGCATGATCACCGTCGGCGCCAGCGCCTACCCGCGCATCATAGACTTCCAGCGCATGGCGGAGATCGCCAAAAGCGTCGGCGCATTCCTCTTCGCCGACATCGCCCACATCGCCGGCCTCGTCGCCGCAGGCGAGCATCCCTCGCCAGTGCCCTTTGCCGACTTCGTCACCACCACCACACACAAGACTCTACGCGGCCCGCGCGGCGGCCTGATACTTTGCCGCCAGGAACACGCCAAAGCCGTGGACTCCGCTGTCTTCCCCGGTTCCCAAGGCGGCCCGCTGGAACACGTCATCGCCGCCAAAGCGGTTTGCTTCGGAGAATGCCTCAAACCGGAGTTCAAAACCTACGCCAGCGAAATCGTGAAAAATGCCGCAGCCCTCGCCAAAGCACTCATCGGGCGCGGCTACAAGCTCACCTCCGGTGGCACCGACAACCACCTCATGCTCGTGGATCTGCGCGCCAAGTTCCCCGAACTCACCGGCAAGCTCGCCCAGGAGACGCTCGACCGCGCCAACATCACTTGCAACAAAAACGCCGTCCCCTTCGAGACGCGCTCGCCCTTTCAGGCATCAGGCATCCGGCTGGGCACGCCAGCCGTCACCACGCGGGGCTTCAACGAGGCCGACATGGAGACAGTCGCCGCCACTATTGACGATGCACTGTCTGCCGTCGGCACCCCCGCGCTGGACGCCACATTGGAGGCCGTGCGCACCCGCGTCCTTGCGCTCACCGAAGCCCATCCCCTGCCCTATTGAGGGCGGGAAATATTTTCAAAAATAGTGCTTTCAAAAAAGCGGGGCGCAGCTATTCACACCATAGCGAAGCTCAACTCTTGAGCGACGCGCCTTGTCACAAGTAATCTTAACTCTCCCCAACCATGAAAAGACTATACAAAAAACCGACTCGCCGGGGTTTCACCCTGATCGAATTGCTTACGGCTATCGCCATTATGGGCCTGCTTGCCGGTGCCATGTTGAACATTATTCCACGAGTGCGCGTAGCTGCGGCAAAAGCCAATGCCAGCCGCAATCTGAGTAGCATCAATACCACTTATCTCTCTTACGCCACAGGTGGAGGCCGCCTGCGCAACATCTCCAAAGAGGGTGCCCCGAACGAAGGCGGTGCCACCAGCGTAGCCCAGTACGCAGAAGTGTTGGCACGCGAAGGGATGAACGACGCCGCCGTTTGGTATATCGAAAACGACCAAAGGCTGGACGGGGTAACCATCCCGCAGCAAGTGCTCAAAGACGGCAACGGTGCCAATCAAATGGAATCCGCGAAACCTGCCTCATGGGCGGTCGTGGTCAACGCCGGGAAAAATCTGGATACCAACTATCCCTTGATCTGGACCCGTGGCCTGGAGACTGCCGGAACATGGAAAGAGAATTCACCTTGGGGAGATACAGGCGGGCACATCGCTTTCGGCGACGGACACATCCTGTGGTATAATCGCACGACTATCAAAGGTGAGCAATTTATCTCACGCAAAGACAAAAAGGAAACACCCAGCTATCAGGAAGCCATTGGTGAGAATGCAGTTCGCCTCGAAGACGAATAAGGCAAAAAAACAGAATTCCGCCTGTGCTAACAGGCAATAAAAAGGCCACCTGCCGACACAATCGCAGGTGGCTTTTTGTTGCTCTGATTACCGGGACGCTGCCCAGTCTTCTGCAAAATAGGTGAGTATCAAATCCGCTCCGGCCCGTCTTATCGCCAGCAACGACTCATCGCGCACAGCCTTCAAATCCAACCAACCGCACGCGGCGGCGGCATGAATCTGCGCGTATTCACCGGACACCTGATAGGCAGCTACCGGTAACTCAACCCGCTCGCGCACATCCCGGATAATATCCAGATACGGCCCGGCGGGCTTCACCATGACGATGTCTGCCCACTCGCCTTCATCCAGCACCGCTTCGCGCAATGCTTCGCGCCTGTTCGCCGGGTTAACCTGATAAGTGGCTTTCGAGATGGGTGCCGCACCCGCCGTGCGCGCACTCCCCACGGCATCGCGAAACGGGCCGTAGTAGGCAGAAGCAAATTTCGCAGAATACGCCATGATGCCCGTGCGCGCCAGCCCGCCAGCCTCAAAGGACTCGCGAATGGCCCGGATGCGCCCGTCCATCATGTCGGAAGGAGCGACGAAATCCGCGCCGGCGCGGGCGTGCAATAAGGCCATTTCGACAAGGATGGAGACCGTAGCGTCGTTATCCACATCGGTGCCGTCGGCAGTAAGCACGCCGTCGTGCCCGTGTGTCGTGTAAGGATCCAGAGCGATGTCGTTGAAAACGAGAATTTCCGGGACTGACTCCTTAATGGCGCGTGTGGCGCGAAGCACGAGCGTATCCGGATTAAGCGCTTCACGCCCATCCGCGCTCTTCAGCGCCGGTTCTATTTTCGGGAAAAGCGCGACACCTCGCAAGCCGAGCTTGTGCAAGCGCCTGCAATGGGCGGCAAGCTGGCGCAATGGGATGCGCTCAATGCCCGGCAGCGACGGGACAGGCTCAAGCTCGGTGCCTTCGGTGACAAAAAGCGGTTGAACGAGCTGGGCAGGTGAGAGCGTTGTCTCAGCAAGCATCTCGCGGATGGAGGCGCTTTGGCGCAAGCGTCGCAAACGAACAGGGATATTCATATCTTAATCTTTTTTACGGCTTTTTTCGTTGTTGTTTTGCGCAGGAACGGGAACGGGAGCAGGTGCGGGTGCAATGGGTTCGTCCCCTTTATACGTGCCGAGGATGGCGGGGAGATCGAGGCCGACACTCTTGCCGACTTCATGCAGGGGCAGGGTATTTTTTACGAGGTCTTGAACAAAACCACTCACGCTGCCGCTGTTGCCGCTACCGCCGCCCATGACGACAACTTTGTCGAAGCGGAGACCTTTGATTGCCCCGGTTTGCAGTTCGACGATGCGTGAAATTTGCTCGGTGATGAGGAGTTGGTTGGCGCTGCGGACATCGCCGCCAGCGGCGTTTACGAGGCGGTCAAAGCCTTGCGCTTTACCTTCGAGGATGGCGCGTGTGCCTTCGGCCTCGGCGACCAACTTGGCGCGTAATCCGCGGCCTTCGCCCTCGCCGACCATCGCGATACCTTCGCCTTCGGCCTTTTTCTTGGTGATGACAGCGGCAGCTTCACCTTGCGCGACAGCCGCAATACCGTCGCCCTCGGCTTTCTTCTGGATGAGGAAGGCGTCTGCTTCGCCTCGAGTCTTGCGGCGGGTGACTTCGGCTCCGGCCTCGGCTTCGATTTCTTTGCGGCGTTTTTCGATGTCGGCCTTCGTGATGATGTCGGCTTCCATCGTGGCTTTTTCAAGAGTGGCACGGGTCAACTCGGCTTCTTTTTGCGCGAGATAACCTTCCTTTTCGGCTTCGGCAGTCTGCACACGTTCGGCGACGACGGAGAGGCGGAGCGCTTCGGCTTCCTTGATCTTCAAGGCGGCATTGGAGGCGGCGACAATCATCTTGGCTTCGTTCTCGCCCTTGACGGCGGCGGCGTGGGCTTCGGCGACGCGGATGGCTTGTTCGCGTTGGGCTTCGGCACGGCCCGTTTCGCCGCGTTGCGTTTCCTGGGCGACCTTCACGTTGGCTTCGTTGACGGCGCGGGCGGCGGCTTCGCGCCCGAGGGCGTCAATGTAGCCGGAGGCGTCGCGGATGTCGGTGACGTTGGCGTTAATCATCTTGAGGCCGACTTTGTGGAGTTCGACGGCGACGCCTTTGGCGATGAGCGTGACGAGTTTTTCGCGATCGGCGTTAATTTCCTCGATGGACATGGAGGCGATGACGACGCGCATCTGGCCCATGATGATTTCGGAGGCGAGGCTTTTGACTTCGTCAATGTTGCGCCCGAGGAGGCGGATGGCGGCGTTTTCCATGATGCCCGGCTCGGTGGAGACACCGACGGTAAAGTTGGCAGGCACATCTACGCGGATGTTTTGGTTGGAAAGTGCACCTTTGAGCGGGACTTCGATGCTCATGGGGTTGAGGTTGAGGTAGGCGTAGTTTTGCACAAAGGGCAACACGAAGGCTGCACCGCCATGATAACACCTGCCGGGCTGCCCCTTGGCGATACGCGCCCCATAGACGACGAGCACGCGATCAGGCGGACACATGCGGTAGCGCGAGATGAACCATAGCATGGTGCCGAGCACCAGAGCGATGATCAGGGGCCAGACAAAGGCGGTCGGGCTGGTCGCCGCGAGGGGGAGGTGGTTTGCGAAAAAAATGGGTGTCATGGAGTGGTCCGGGTTGGTTGTGTTGGTGGTTGGAGAAAAAGGGTCACAGCGCTTCGACGAGAAAGAGATTTTGGGAAATATATTCTTTCACGCGGATGTTGGCTCCGGCAGGCAATGCTGCCGCCGAGTCACTGATAACGTTGACGACTTCGTGGTGATTTTGAAAAACGATTTGCGCCTGCCCGCCGCTGCCACGTCCGGGCGGGACGGTGATATAGACGGTGCCTATGCTGCCGACTGCCTGTTTAAAATCCACGGTGCCATCGGACTGGAGCCGCAGGAGGCTCTTGCCGATAACATAAATCACATAAAGCAAGAGGACGCCGGACACCGAACCGGCGAAACTGGCCAGCAGGGTGTCGTGCGTGCGTTCGTGGACAATGGCTCCGATGCCGCCAAAACCCAAAAAGAAACCGGTGATGGAGCGCGTGGAGAAAAGTGAGCCGTCTGCCTGGACATCGGCATCGGAGGCGACATCTATTTCAAGCGTGTCAGCGATACCGCCGTGATCCAGCCCCATCATGGTGAGTGCGAGCAGGATGAGAGTGACCACGCCGGCCACAGCGCCAATGCCGATAAAAATTTGCCCGGCAGCATCGTGGGCGTGCCACCACAAGGAGAGTCCGTCAAAAAAAGCGAGGTTGTTCATGGCGTGGTGCAACCTTGATGAGGCCGTCGTGCTCTGCAATGCTTTTGACGCGAAAAGCTGCGTGGCAGCAGGAGCGGCGGCTGGCAGCGCTCTGAGCACACCCCATCGGCCTTCGCGCCGCGCTTTCCGGGTTGACCCTTCGTTATCGGCACGGGCATCCTCTGCTCCCGAACAACTCTCACTTCATGACCATGCTCAATCTTTCTCTACTCCGCACATTTCGCATAAAACAAAAAGGATTTTTCCAGGATTTCAAACTGGATGGCGTTTGCGATTCCCCAATGCACATCTTGTTCGCCCTTGCGGTCTTGCTTTCCGGATTTGCCCCTCTGGGCGCAGCACCGTCTGCGGCTGAGCAGTCCAAGCATGTCCCCGCCGGTTATTCGCTTGCCTGGCAGGACGAATTCAATGCGCCCCGCCAGCCCGGTGCCGCCTTCGCCACACCCGACCCCGCCGAGTGGACTTACGAGACCGGTGCCCACGGCTGGGGAAATAACGAATTGCAAAACTATATTTCCGGCAAGGAAGGCAAGGGGCACGCAGCCACCATCTCCGACGGCACCTTGAAGATAACTTTGCATAAGAACGCCACGGACAAACACCCCCTCTCCGCCCGCATCAACACCAAGCGCAGTTGGAAATACGGTTACTTTGAAGCGCGGCTCAAATTGCCTACGGGCAAGGGAACATGGCCGGCATTTTGGATGATGCCCGCAACTGGCGGGAAATGGCCAGACTGCGGCGAGATTGACATCATGGAAGAGGTCGGGCGCGACCCGAATGTCATCCATTCCACAATCCACTGCAAGGCCTACAACCATTCCCGTGGGACACAGAAAGGGAAACAGATCAAAGTGCCGACGGCAGAATCGGAATTTCACATTTATGCCGTTGAATGGACCGAGGATTTCATCCGGGGATTTGTGGACGGACAACGTTACTTTGAGTTTCCCAATGACAAAAAGGGAAACAAAGACACTTGGCCCTTTGACGTGCCGTTTTATTTGAAGTTAAACTTGGCTTGGGGCGGCAATTGGGGCGGCGGCGGCAAACAGGATGTGGATAAAAGCAAGCTCCCCGCCACCTACGAGATAGACTATGTGCGGGTGTATCAGAAAAAGCTCCCTCGTAGCGCAGGTCTATAGCCCGCGCCACAATGGGCCGCACGCAGCCCCGTCTGCAGTGCCCCGCCCGGTGGGGATGGCACAAGACCAATTCACCCATCCCCCTCTCTCCCCTTCCCTCAAAAAAATATGCCGTCAAATAGCTTGACGAGCACACTGCATTTCTTAGGAATACCCCCCTTTTTCACTACTCAACAACTTAACTTTTTTGACATGGGCCAACCCAAACGCAAACAGTCCAAACGCCGTAGCCGCCTTCGTCGCGGTGCTAACCAGACACTCCGTGTCCCCCTTCTCGCCAAAGATCCTGTGGACGGTTCCGTCTATCGTCCCCATCGTGTAAACCCGGTCAACGGCACCTACCGTGGGCGCCAGGTAATAGACACAGAATTGTAAGCGCTCCTCGTGGCGAAAAAATATCTCCGGCGATATGACAGTGGGAACTGACATTCGGTCATGTCGCATCGCGGTAGACTGCATGGGTGGAGATAAAGGCCCGGCAGAAGTTGTCCGAGGCGCAGCCAATGCGCTAAAAGATATCGGCCCTTCGGATACACTCATCCTCGTCGGCGAAGAAAAAAGCCTGAACACCTTTGCCCAAAAGGCAGGCATATTGGGCAACCCGCGGATCGCCATCCGCAATGCCAGCGACGTAATCAACATGGACGACAAGCCCATGCAGGCACTCAAATCCAAAAAGGATGCCTCAATGCTAGTCGCCCTCGATATGGTGAAGTCCGGAGAAGCCGATGCCATGTTCACCACGGGTAATACCAAGGTGCTGGTCGGAGCAGGCACGGTAAAGCTCCGCCCCATGGCCGGAGTGGACCGCCCGGCGCTGGCGGCAATTCTCCCGCACATGACCGGGCACTTTGTTTTAATGGATGTCGGCGCGAACCCGGAATCCGCGCCCGTGAATCTGCTGCACAACGCCGTGATGGGGTCGCTCTACGCGCAGGCAGCGCTGGGACTGGAAAAGCCACGGCTGGGCCTGCTCACTGTCGGCACAGAAGAAGGCAAGGGTGGAGATCGCATCAACCGTGCCCACGCGATGCTCAAAAAGCTGGGCACGCAGATCAACTACATCGGCCCGGTGGAAGGTTTTGACATTTTTGACGGTGGGCTGGATGTCGTCATTGTAGATGGTTTCACGGGTAATATCCTGCTCAAGTCTCTCGAAGGCATTTTGTATATGTTGCAAGGGCTGGTGAAGGAGAATGCCGGATACAACCCGCTCTACTGGGTGGGCGGACTGGCACTGCTTCCGATATTGAGCCGCATGAAACACCATTTGAAGCCGGAGCAAAACGGCGGCGCCCCCCTGTTGGGCTTAAGCGCACTGGTGATGAAGGCCCACGCCTCCAGCAACCACCGCGCGATCCGCGGCGCGATCCGTCTGGGACGCGAGGCATTGTCTCACAACCTCTCCGTGCGGCTTCGCGAAGCCATTGCCTGCGCCAACGCCCTTGTGTCCACACCAGCGGCAACGCCGGAAAATAAGGAATAAGCCTTTGGCTTGCCGGGAGGGAAAAGACCGCCCCGGGCAATATAGCCGAAACAATCCCTCTGCCCTCTCTCTGAGGCCCGGCACCTGCGTTTCTTTCGGTTGACACCTGCTCTCCGCCCCGGCCATAGTGCCCTCCTTCATAACCCCTTTTACGTTTGTTTTCTTATCACCATGTTCAATACACATTCCCATCGTTCCGATGTCCAGCGCCGGGCGTTCACGCTCATTGAGCTGCTCATCGTCATGTCTATTATTCTACTGTTGGCCGCCGTGCTCATTGGCACGGTGCCTGGTATTTTTAAACGGGCACGCATTGCACAAACGAAAAACATGTTCGGCGGCTGGGCAACGTCGCTGCTCAGCTACAAGAGCACCTACCGTTACTATCCCAACCTGGGGGCGGGCTACAACTCCAACGAAGACTCCTACTTCACACTCGATCAGGAAGAGGTCGGGCAAAACTTCGTCCGTGCCTTGTCCGCACGCGACATGGACGGCAGGGAACTCACCGATGAGGAACGCAAAAATCTCAACAGGAAAGGGCAGCCGTTCTGCACCTTCCCCAGCGAGCACTATCTGGATAACAAGCCCCAGAAGCACAAACTCGCAGATGCCTTTGGCAATACGAATATCCACATCGTCCTCGACACCGACGACGACAACATCCTCAAATTGAAAAATGCGGATGACTTCCGGGCGGACGATATCGGCTTGATCGAGAGCACCAAATTGAATGCCAGAATTTTAATCTATACTCTAAAGAAAGATGGAGGAAGTTCCTCCGACTTTGAGGATGTCTGGCATAAGCAGTGAACACATGGGCGAGTTCCCCGCCGCCCCTTCTTCTCTCTCCTTTTAACAAATATCTCGTCATGGTGCATTCTTTTCAACGTGGGCGGCGTATCCCGGCTTTCACACTGGTCGAATTGCTGGCTGTGCTTGCCATCATAGGACTCATGGTCGGAGTCATCGTCACCGTCCGGCCCGATAACCCGGAAGGCATAGATGCCGCCCGGCGCGTGGCGACATCAGTATTCGGAGCGGCGCGCCTGCGGGCCGAGCAATCGCCCAATCCCGACCGGCAAACGGAAAAGAGGCCGCTCTACAATGTCCGCAGCCGCGTGCTCGTCCTCAACGACCCCACGCGCCCTGAGCAACACCTGCGCCTCCTGCGCATCATCGTCGGTGGCACGCGCAAGCCAGATAGCACCGAAGCCGCCAATTACGTCTGGTACACGATGGACGCCGATACGACCTTGCCGGAAGGCGTTTATATGATAAGTCCTTTTGACACAAGCTTTAAGAATGAATTGCTGAAAAGCCGCATTACGCCAAGAGAGAACACCGGCTCCGTAATGACTCTGAACTTTGAACCCAGTCTTGACGAACAACAAGAAGGCACCGGCGACAAAAGCTGGTTCTTTTACGAGTTCAACAATGACGGCACATCCAACATGTGGGCGGCAACATTCATGATAAGCGAAGGCACATGGGATCCCGCCGACAAGCGCGTCATATTCCGAAACGAGCAAAACGTCACCGGATTTTGGATACAGCCCTCTGGTGTATCTGTGCCCTACTCGGACCCCGATGAACTCAAGAGCAGCAACCTGTGAAAATCGCACAACCAGAAAAAATCATGGCCACAACTCATTTTTCATACCGCCGCAAGGGGTTCAGCCTTGTAGAAGTCATGCTTGCCGTGGGTGTGCTTTCTCTGGCCATCCTCGCCCTCGTAGGGTTGCTCGGTGCCACCTTCCAGCAAGTGGATGACGTAGTGGAGACCAATCGTGCCATCATAGCCGTCCCGGCTGTCAACATCGCGCTGGAATCTCCGGAACTGATAGGCGGTGAAAAAATCCCAGAAGCGGCAGACAATAAAATTCCGAGATTTCAAGTAGTTTATAATTTTGTAAAAGAAGCCGTCGGCGCCAAAAAAGTCATACTGTATTACTTCAACAGAGAGATCAAAGGCAGCGAAGGAGCCATCAGCGTCATTCCCATCGTCTATCGGGCACAGGCGGACAACTTCAACAAAGAAACCTACGACAAACAAAATGGCGTCGGTCCGGCTTACCGGATCGAAATCACGATTTCCCCCATGCTGGTCGGCCAAAAAATCGAGATGGAAGAAAACAACAGCCCGAAACCGGGCCAGTCAGAGGTAAAAGTCAGAGATGTCATCTATGTCAAAGACACCGCGTTGCCCGATGCGAGTAATTATGCACTGGCTTGGCTGCCCTTGTATCTGGAAGTGTACACACACGCCTTTGTGGATGTCGGGACGACCAATGATCGCCCCCAGCGCCCGATACTCGGGCAAAATATAATCATCAACCGATAACACCCATGCCGCGTCTATTTTCACACTTCGCTGCCCGCCGCCCCGCTTTCACCTTGATCGAGGTGCTCACCGCTACCGCGATCACCGTCTTCATCGTGCTCGCCGTTCTCTTTGTGACCACCGAGACCTTCAGAGCCTACGATGGTGCCATAGCCAAGCTCGACACCATCACACAGGCGCGGGCTGCATTGGTGCCTTTGCAACAGGATCTGGAATCGGCCATTATCCGCAATGACGGACGCGTCTGGATGCAGGTGGATCATCTCCTCGACACTGGTAACGTCAAGAAAGGACAAGCCCCCGTGCTCATGCTGTTTGCCCCCGTCCCCGACCGGCTCAAGCGCATAAAGGAAAAGACTGATCTCCTGCCCGGCGATGTGTGCGCAATAAAATACAGAATCGCCCAACGGTCCCCTTTCCTGCCCCCCGGCGAAAAAGGAAGCAAAGAAAGCATGTATCTCCAGACTTACGGATTTTACCGCGCCATTGTTGATGCAAAGGAAACGTTTGACGTAGCTCTCGAAGGGATAGTGGAAGGCAACCGTGACCCATTGGACTTCTGGCAGGGTAGCGCGGAAGTGATTGATTCGGATGGCAACCGCCATGCCCAATCTCTGGAAGAATGGGCAACGGGTGCTCAAAATTATATCGCCAGCAACGTAGTGGGCGTCACCCTGATCTTCTGGTTTCTCGAATATGGAGAGGACGAAAACGCAAAACCGCAACTGAAGGCCTTTGTCCACATGGACAACATGGCCAGCGCCCAAACCGCATTCCAGAGCGCAGGCATTGATGTCGTCGTAGAAGCCTACAACAGAGGTTTAAAAATCAAGTCCGGACAGATCATTGTAGATGACAATGTCTCCGAGTCGAAAAAGAGAGTGCTCAAAAGCGTAGATGTTTCGCTCGTGATTCTGTCGCCATCCGGCGCCAAAGAGTTGCGAGGGCTCCAATACACCGAAGGAACGGTAAAAGTCCGTCAGGACAAATACGACAAACTGCTGGAAAAGCAGGGCGAGCACTTCACCGCCAAAATACGTTTTTATCAGTAAGCCATCCCCCTGCGGGCGGGCTTACTGTCTTGCGCGTCACGCGCCGAATTCTTTTATGCGGGCGAGGGTTTCCCGTTTGAGCTGCTTTACTTTGGTCTGGATTTTCAGCAAATCCGCTTTCTCCATCCGGTCTATGAAAAGCACTCCCTGACAATGGTCGAACTCGTGCTGGACGCAGCGCGCAAACAGTCCATCGCACACAATCTCGTGCGGCACCCCCTGCAGATCTTGATAGCGCAATCGTGCCTTTTCGCGGCGCACCACAGAGCCGGTCAACCCCGGAAAAGACAGGCAACCCTCCGAATACAACCATTCATCGTCGGGCAAAATTTCCACTTCCGGGTTGGCTACCGCCAGCGGCATGAGGATGTCCACTGGCACGGTTTTTCCGTCCAAGGTAAATTCGTATTCGGAATCCGCGCCGGATTTTGTCCGGATATCCACGACAAAAAACTGCAACGCCTTCCCGATTTGCTGTGCGGCCAGCCCGATTCCTTTTGCGGCATACATCGTTTCGAGCATGTCCACGGACAATTTTGTCAGCGTACTATCGAAGGCCGTCACGCGGTCTCCCTTTTGACGCAACACGGGATCACCAAATTTGCGGATTGGTAAAAGCATGACGAAAAGCAATACGGCGCTTAGGGCGGAGGGAAATAAAAAACACATTTTTTCCGCACATTTCCCGATATGGCGGAGAGGGAGGGATTCGAACCCCCGGTGCCTTGCGGCACACCTGATTTCGAGGCAGGTGCAATCCCTTTGTTTATGCGGGGTGATTATTGAAATTGTCAAAAGTTGTCATTTTCGGGTTGCCTTTCGTCACTTTTCCGCCTCTCATAGGCGCAATGAGAAAGACGAAGTGGAAGATAGGTGAACGCAAAAACACACCCAAAAAGAGCAATGCCCGGTTCTTGCTTTCCGGCACCCCGCCGGGAGGAAAGCGCGTGCGGGAATTTTTTCCCTCCCGTGCCGCCGCTGAAGGAAGGCGCATGGAGATTGAGGCAGACATTTCACGGGCTGGCGTTTTGTCCGTTGAGCTTTCCGCCGACGAGCGCCGCCAAATTGCCCAACTCAAGAAAACCCTCGCCACCTATGGCAAAACGATAACTGATGCCGTCAACTTCTATGCCGCCCATCTTGAAAGCCGCCGCAAAGAGTCAACCGTTACCGTGCAAACCGCTCTTGACCTGATGCTTGACGTGAAAGCCAACAGGGAGCTTTCCCGCCGCTACCTTGACGATTTGCGCCAGAAGTGCCGCCGCTTTGCCGCCAAGTTTGGCAACCGCACCTGTGCTTCTGTGAAGGCAGATGAAGTGCGCAAGTGGCTTTCTTCTCTGAAATTAAGCCCCGTTTCATTCAATGATTACAAGCGCATTGTCGGCGTTTTATTCTCTTTTGCCGTCAATGAAAAGTATTGCACAGACAATCCCGCCGCCAAGGTGGAAGCCATCAAAGAGGTTCAGCACGCCCCCGCCACCATCCGCGCCGACGCCCTCCCCGCCATCCTGCGCCATGTCCGCACCGCCGCCCCCAATATGCTTCCCGCATTCGTTATTCAGGCATTCGCCGGATTGCGCACGGCGGAGGTTTGCCGCCTCACATGGGAAGATGTGCGCATTGAAGGCGGGGTGATCGAGGTAAACGCCCTATCTGCAAAAAACAGCGTTCGCCGCCCTGTTCACATCGAGAAGAACTTACTTGCTTGGTTGGTATCCCTGCGCCAGCCCTCCGGTCCCATCGCCCCAAAAGACTACCTGCGCCGTCTCACCACTCTTGCCGCTGCAATGAAAACGCAAGGTGTCACAATCTCGCATAACGCCCTGCGTCATTCCTTTGGAACCTACCACTGCGCCCGCTACGATAGCACACACGCCACCGCCGACCAGATGGGGAACTCCCCC
>JAITXH010000041.1 GCA_031284845.1 Puniceicoccales bacterium
CGCCGTCTCGACCACCCCGGCGATGAAAGAAGTCCGCAAGGTCGCCCGCGTTCTCGGTCCCCGCGGCCTGATGCCGAATCCCAAGAGCGGCACCGTTTCGGATGACATTCCGAAGACGATCAAGGAAGTCAAAGCAGGCCGCATCGAGTTCAAAATGGACAAGACCGGCAACGTCGCCATCGTCGTGGGCAAGCGCTCCTTCGCTACGCCGCAGTTGATCGAAAACGCCGAAGCCGCTTTGTCCGCCTTGGTCAAAGCACAACCTGCGTCATTCAAAGGCAAGTTCATCAAATCGCTCACCCTGAGCGGCACGATGAGCCCCGGTGTCAAGATAGACATCAAGCCTTACTCCGCCACAGTCGAAGCGGCTTAACAAACAACCAACAGGAAAAAGCATACAATCATGCGCCCGGAAAAACATTTTCTCATAGACGAAGTGGCCGCGCACCTGGCCAAATCGAAATACCTCCTGCTGGCGGATTTCACCCATGTGACCGTGCAGGACGCCGCCAACGTGCGTGTCCAACTGCGCGAGTTCGGAGCCGAATATCACGTCGTCAAAAACAGCATCTTCAACATTGCTGCCAAGCAGGCGAACTTGCCCGATCTCTCGGAGCATTTGAGCGGACAGACCGCGCTCGTCACCGGCGGCAGCAATCCGTCCGGCGTCGCCAAAGTGCTGGTAAAATTCTTCGATGCCAATTCGCGCCTCGAAGTGAAGACCGCCATCCTTGACGACAAGATTCTCACGAAAGCTGAGATCGAGGCACTTTCCAAGTTGCCCTCCCTCGAAGGCATCCGTGCCCAGATCCTCGCGCTCCTCTCTACACCCGCTTCGCAGCTCGTCCGCATCCTTGTGGCAAAGAACGAAAAAGCGGAAGGCAAAGACGCAGCGTAACCACAACACCGGACAACCACACAACCAAAACCATTTCCCGGCGGCGCGGCACCGCGTCGCCTAGAAAATCAAAACATCCAACGAAACCAGTTAGAGGCCGCGATGCCTTTAAACGTTCAAACAGAACACTAACCCTTCAAGGAAACACACATCATGTCAGACATCACCAAAGAACAAGTCATTGAGTTCCTGAGCAATTTGAGCATCTTGGATGCCGCTGCGCTCGTTAAAGAACTTGAAACCAAGTGGGGCGTTTCCGCCGCCGCTACCGTCGTCGCTGCTCCTGGAGCCGCCGCTGCTGCTCCCGTCGAGGAAAAGACTGAATTCAACGTCATTCTTCTCGAAAAAGGTGCCAGTGCCATCAACGTCATCAAAGAAGTCCGCGCCATCACCGGTCTTGGCCTCAAAGAAGCCAAAGACCTCGTGGAAGGTGCTCCCAAGCCCGTCAAAGAAGGCGTGTCCAAGGACGAAGCTGCCGAGATCAAGAAAAAGCTCGAAGCAGCCGGCGCCAAAGTCGAAGTCAAGTAAGGCTGAAACATTTTGGATTCTCCGCGCAAGGCGGGCAGGGAAGACCTGCCCGCCTTTCTTTTCGGCAGCGGGCATTTCCCAAAGCACGAGCATCAACCCCATCTCGAATTTCAAATTTTAAACCCCAATCTCCTCCTCTCTCATGCTATCGCCAGCCCTCCTCCAAACGGACGGAATTTGCTGTAACGTGAACAAGTAAGCACAATGCAGTATTGTCGCGAGAGCGTGGATCCATATCACATACACCTCATGTCAAAACTCACAGTTGGTATCGTTGGAGCTTCCGGTTACACCGGAGAGGAGCTTGTCCGGCTTTTGGCGCGGCACCCGCGAGTGTCGCTCAAGCATGCAGTTTCACGCAGCCTAGCTGGCACCCCCGTCGCCAAGGCGCTTCCCCAATACCGGGAATTGTTGCCGCCCGGACTTATCTTCACCGGAGCCGATGCGCCGGCGCTTGCCCGCGAGCCCGTGGATTTCTGGTTTCTCGCCTTACCGCACGGCGTTGCCGCGACCTTCGCACGGGCTTTTGTCGAAGCCGGGCGCCGTGTGATAGACCTCTCCGCCGACTTCCGTTTGCGCAGCCCCGCACTTTACAAAGAATACTACGGTGCTGACCACCCCGCGCCCGACCTGCTCGCCGCCGCGCCTTATGTGCTTCCCGAAGTGATGCAGGACGATTCCTGGAAAACAGCGAACCTCATTGCATGTCCCGGCTGCTACCCGACGAGTATCCAGATTCCGTTGACGCCGCTATTGCGTGCCGGCTTGCTCAAGCCTGCCCCTGGCTCCATTGTCATCAACAGTTACTCCGGCGTGAGTGGTGCTGGCAAGAAGGCCGAGACGACCTATCTTTATTGTGAACGCGACAGTTCGGTGAAGGCCTACGGCATCCCGCGGCATCGGCACATTTCAGAAATCGAAGAAAATCTTTCTATTGCGGCAGGGGCACCTGTCCTTGTCCAATTCAACCCGCATCTTGCGCCGATGAAGCGCGGTATCGCCACCACCATTACTGTTCCTGCGCCGGGTATCACCATTGAGCAAGTTTATGCCGTATGGAATAGTGTCTATGCCGGGAAGCCCTTTGTGGGCATTTTGCCGTCTGGGCAGCATCCTGAAACAGCACATGTGACGTGGACAAACCGTGCGGATATCAGCGCCATCGCCGAC
>JAITXH010000042.1 GCA_031284845.1 Puniceicoccales bacterium
TCTTGCTCGTCGGTCTGCACGGCTCTGGCAAGACCACCACCGCTGCCAAACTCGCCCGCCATCTCGTCAAGAAAGAGGGCTGCGCCAAGCCTGTCCTCGTCGCCTGCGATGTCTATCGCCCCGCAGCCATAGACCAACTCGAGACACTGGCTGCCGCCGAAGGCTTTCTTTGCTACGCCGACCGCAACGAACGCGACGTGCCGAAGCTCGGTGCCGAAGGCCTCGACTTCGCCCGGAAAAACTACGCCGACGCCGTCATCTTCGACACCGCAGGGCGTCTCCAGATAGACGCCACTCTCATCGAAGAGATCAAAAAACTACGCGAACGCGTGCAGCCTGATGAAGTGTTGCTCGTGGCCGACGCCGCGCTCGGGCAGGAAGCGGTAAACGTAGCGCAGCATTTCAATGAAGCGGTGGCGCTCACCGGGATCATCCTCACGAAGCAGGACGGCGACGCCCGCGGCGGCGCGGCGCTCTCCATGAAGAGCATCACCGGCGTGCCCATCAAATTCATCGGGCATGGCGAGAAAGTAGAAGACTTTGACGTCTTCCATCCCGACCGCATGGCACAACGCATCCTCGGCATGGGCGATGTCGTCTCCCTCGTCGAAAAGGCGCAGGAAGTGGTGGATGAAAAAGAAGCCATCCGTCTCTCCGAAAAGCTGCGGCGGGCGGATTTCAACCTGGAAGATTTTCTCAGCCAATTGCAGCAAATCAAAAAAATGGGACCCCTGGGCGGCATGATGAAGATGATACCCGGCATGGGCGGGTTCAATGTCGGCGAAAAGGAAGAGCGCATGATGAAGCGCACCGAAGCCATCATCCAATCCATGACCCCACACGAACGCCAAAAGCCTGAAATCCTAAATGGCAGCCGCCGCTCGCGCATCGCCAAAGGCTCAGGTGCACAAGTCAGCGAAGTGAATGCCCTGATGAAGCAGTTTGAGCAAATGCGCAAAATGATGAAGATGCTCAAAGGTGGCAAAGGCCGCGACCTGATGCGCCAACTTGGCGGCATGGGTGGCGGCAAAGGCGGCTTCCCCGGCATGGGCGGCTTCCCGGGGCTTTAGGGCATTTTCCTGTTCTGAAAAACGTATTTTCCAGAACCGACTAACTTACCAGCGTCCCAACTTTTTCGCCGAGCAAAGCACGGCGGATGATGCCCGGCTCATTCATCGAAAAAACGAGAATGGGCATACCGTTTGTCTGGCAAAGCGCGAAAGCTTCAGCGTCCATCACCCCGAGGCGTTTTTGCAGCGCTTCGTCGTAGCCCAACGCGTCATAGCGGATGGCATCGGTATGTGCCATAGGGTCTTTGTTATAAATGCCGTCCACCTTGGTGGCCTTGAAAATGATGTCGGCCTGAATTTCGTTGGCGCGCAAAGCGGCAGCATAATCTGTCGTGCAATAAGGATTACCTGTCCCCGCTACAAAAATAACGGCGCGTCCTCTTTCGAGATGACGCACCGCTTTGCGTTGGATGAATGGCTCGGCGATTTTATCCATCGGGATGGCCGTCTGGACGCGCACCGGGATGCCGTGTTTCTCTAGACAGTCCATGATGGCAAGTCCGTTGATGACTGTGGCAAGCATGCCCATGTTGTCACCAGTAGTGCGATCTGTGCCATTATTTTTCATGCCGGCCAGACCGCGGAAGATATTCCCGCCACCGACGACGAGTGCTATCTGGACACCGAGTGCGTGAATCTCCCTGAGTTCAGTCGCAAGGCGCGCCAGAATACCAGTGTCTATTGGATGTCCGTTTGCGTGATTTTTCAGGGCTTCCCCGCTCAATTTCAAGACGATACGCTTGTAGCGGGTTTCCGGTCTGCTGCTGTCTGCCATGAGTCGGCGGTTCTACGTAGGCAAAACGCTGGCGTCAAGTCTTTGGCAAAACATCCGTGCACAATAGCTGAAAAATCAATTGGTGAGGCGCGGGCGTTTGAGGTGTCTCGCTTGAAGCTCGGCGAGCATGGCCTTCAGTTCGTCCAACGACTTCTTGAAAAGGGTGCTTACCGGAGTAGGCCTGCGGGTGGTCAGCGATTGCAACGCCTGAATATTCCCAATGAGCAGACCTTCTTCGCGGCCTTTCTCAAGACCTTTCGCAAGGCCCCTCTGCATGTATTGTTCTGCGGCGCTCATGGCTTTGTTGGTTAAGTTTTCAGAATTGAGACTTTCTGCCTTAGCTTCAAAGGCAGAGATGTCAACGTAGGGGATACTCAAGATAAAATTGAATAAACGTGTAACCCGCGTATTCCACGAGAATCCACCCGGCTTTGTCCAACCTTTCCCGCTTCCCATAATCCGGACAAATTACCCTGCACATTCCGACGCGCCACGCACAAATAAAAGCGTGGACAAGACCTTTTCTGCGCAAGACAACAGTGCAAATGAGTGCCCATGCCCATCACCACCATCATGCTAAAGAGAGCGCCGCGCTCTGGTCGGTGCTTGCCAGTGGCCTGCTCGCAGCAGGTAAGTTCGCCGTCGGCCTCTTCTCCGGCTCACTCGCTCTCCTCTCGGAAGCCGCACACTCGCTTGCCGACACCGTCTCCACTATCGTAACATGGCTGGCTGTGCGCTGGTCGGGCAAACCCGCCGACGAAGACCACCAATACGGCCACGGCAAAATCGAAAGCGTGGCCGCACTCATTGAGACAGGTGTGCTGTTCGCGCTCGCGCTGGGAGTGCTCGCACAAGCAGGCAGGCGCTTGTTCTTCTCCGCCCCGCAGACGCCCCAAGTCACGCCGCTTGTGCTCGGCGTCGTGCTTATCTCCATCGCAATTGACATCAACCGCATCCGCGTGCTGCGCCGGGTCGCACAGGCAACGGGCAGTCAGGCTCTGGCTGCCGACGCCCTGCACTTCACCTCGGATCTGGCAGGCTCGGTGACAGTGTTGCTTGGGCTACTCGCAGCACGTCTGGGCTTCGTTTACGGCGACACGGTGGCGGCACTCTGCGTGGCGGGCTTTATCGGCGTCGCAGGATGGCAGCTTGGCCGGCGCACGCTCGACACCTTGCTGGACGCCGCTCCGACCGGGCGCACGCAACGCCTGCGCGAGCTCGCATTAAAGGCTCCCGGCGTAGTCGCGGTGGAATCCGTCCGCGTGCGTTCAGACGGCAGCAAGGTCTTTGGCGAAATGGTGCTCGCCGTATCGCGTGCCCTGACTCTCATCGAGGTGAGTGCGCTCAAGGAACGCGTCTGCAGCCACATTGCCTCCGAGTTTCCCGATACCGAATTGATCATCACCGCACAACCCCGTGTGCTCGATTCCGAGACGGTGCGCGAGCGCGTGCTGCTCTCCGGCCAACGCCACCACCTGCCCTTGCACCATGTGACAGTCCAGGAGGTATCCGGGACGCTGAGCATCAGCTTCGACATGGAGGTGGACGGCAAAGCGACACTCGCGGAGGCACACACGAGCGCCGAAGAGTTCAAGCGGATACTGCGGGAAGAGTTTGGCTCGGCAACAGAAGTGGAGCCGCACATGGAGCCACTGGACGCCGCGCCGCTCTCCGGCAAGGACGCCGATCCTGCGCTTGTGGAACGCATCGCAGAAGAGCTGCAACGCGGCGCGGAACACAGCATGTTAATCCGGGAGATACACGACGTGCGCGTGCGCACCACGGCAGCCGGGTGGGTGGTAAACTACCACTGCCGCGCTCTCGGGCACCTGACCATCGAAGCTGTCCACCGGGACATGGACGCCATAGAGCACAGCGTGCGCTGCCTCTGCCCGGAGATCGTGCGCATAGTGGGCCACGCCGACGTGCACGGGGAGCAGGGCTGACTTCCCGCTCGTTGAGCCGAAACCGTCCGCCTCCTACCCAATCGGCACGATGTCGTGCAGGCGGAATGCCTCATGCACGGCGCGCACCGCTTCGTCGGCTTTCGCCGGTGCCACGGCCACCGCGATTTTGATTTCCGAGGTCGTGATGAGGTCGCAGTTCACCCCGATGCTCGCAAGCGCATTGAAGAGCGTCCCCGCCACGCCGGGATGCGATATCATGCCGACGCCCACAATGGACAGCTTTGCGAACTCACCCGTGGCACGCACCGCACCGCTGCCGAGCTTTCCGATGACGGTGTTAATGACTTTTTCCGCATAGGAGAACTGGTCGGAGCTCACCGAAAGTGTGAGATTGGAACGACCCTGCGTGCCAAGATTTTTGATAATCATGTCTACGCTCAAGCCTGCCTCACCCAGTGCGTTAAATATGGCGGCGACGGCAGCGGCGTCATCGGGAATATCGCTGACCGTCACGCGCATTTGCGAACGGTCAAGCGCGACACCGCTCACGACGGCGTCTTCCATGGTCTTTGCATTGGCTTTCACAAGAGTTCCGGGTTTATCGTTAAAAGAAGAGCGAACTTCAAAGGGGACGTTGTATTTTTGCGCAAACTCGACCGAGCGCGCCTGCATGACTTTCGAGCAGCTGGAGGCGAGTTCGAGCATTTCGTCATAGGCGATAACGGGGAGTTTGCGCGCGTTGACGACGATACGCGGATCGGCGGTGTAAACACCGTCCACATCCGTGTAAATCTGGCAAAGGTCGGCCCTGATGGCGGCGGCGACGGCGATGGCGGTAAGGTCGGAACCCCCGCGCCCGAGCGTCGTGATCTCATGTTGAGCACTGATGCCCTGAAAGCCGGCGACGATGACGACCTTCCCCTCATCGAGCCGCGCCGGGATATCGCCACCGGTCACCCGGGCAATGCGTGCTCTGGTGTGCAAGGTATCGGTGTGGATGCCTGCCTGTGCTCCAGTGCGCGAGCACGCAGGCACGCCGATGGCATGCAGCGCCATGCTCAATAGAGCGATGGTTTCCTGCTCGCCGATGGCGAGCAGCATGTCCATCTCGCGCTCTTCGGGCGTGGAATGAAGTGCCTTGGCGCGGGCGATGAGTTCGTTGGTGACACCGCTTCGCGCCGAGACGACAACAACCATTTTGTTGCCTTGTTGCCAGTGTGCCTTGACACGGGCTGCGACGTTTTTGATGCGGTCAACATTGGCGACTGAAGTGCCGCCGTATTTTTGAACGATAAGTGCCATTCGGCTTTTTTAGAAAAAAACGCTGGAGGTAATAGAGCCGGGAGAGTGTCGTGCAATATAAAGTAACGGAAAAATACATTTCCGCCCTGCCCGTCTCTCTTTGTCCGCCCGCGCCGCTTGCAAGAACAGGTGCGGCCAGACAAAAAACGCCCGGATTCTCATAAGACACGCCGGGCTACCGGCGACGCGAGGAAGCGACAATTTCATCGAGAAGGGTGATCACCTTGCCTCCCCATGTAAAGAAGAGTGCCAGAATCAAAGCAGGCAAGACCGCCATGGCGAATGAGCTACCAACCGCAGCCGTTGGCGTAGCACCGACGCTGAAAAAGATCAAAATGATGGCAACGATACCAAAACCGAGCGCCGCCAGTGCATGCAATCCAGCCACGACGTAGCAAGCTACAGCAACCCAAGGCGTGCGCCGCTCATGGTGGTAAAAGTAAGCCTGCTGCGCAGCTTGTATCCCCTGCTGCTGCTGGGCAGACATTTGCGCAGGAGCGGCATAAGTCTGAGCGGGGGCCTGGGCATAGACTTGCGCGGGCGCGGCCTGCTGCACCTGCGCAGGTGCTTGGGCAACAGCCTGCGGGCGTGGGCGAGCAGGTTGTGGAGCTTGGGCAGCTTGTTGAGCGGGCTGGGCAGGCTGGGCAACTTGAGCGGGCTGAGCAGCTTGCGTCGCTTGGGCGGGTTGGGCGGGTTGGGCAGCTTGGACGGGTTGGGCGGGTTGGACGGGTTGGACGGGTTGGGCCGGACGCCGGATCGGCGCAGGCGCAACGACGGTTGCCGGCGCGGGTGCAGGCGCAGGTGCAGGTGCGGAAATAGGTACGGGTGCCCCATAGGGGATCCACCCTGAGGCCCCCGGTTTGGCGGTCAGAAGTTGCTTGCCCTTCTTTTTAGCAGCATCGGCCAATTTCACGATTTCTGCTTCAGTGACTGGCCCCTGAGGTTTCCCGGCCTCATCGAGATAATGATAGTT
>JAITXH010000127.1 GCA_031284845.1 Puniceicoccales bacterium
CCTTTGTAGGTATCAAACAGGCTGTCGAAGATGAGAGCGCGGGGCTGCGGGTAGTCCGACCAGCGCGGCGGGGGGATGCGGCGCACGACGCTTTCGAGGATTTCTTCGATGCCGATGCCGGACTTGCCGGAGGCGAGCACGGCGTCGTCGGCGGGGATGGCGAGCACGTCTTCGACTTGGCGTCGGGCCTCTTCCGGATGAGCGCTGGGGAGGTCAATTTTGTTAATGACCGGGATGATTTCGAGGCCCTGCTGCATGGCGAGCGTGGCGTTGGCGACGGTCTGCGCCTCGACGCCCTGTGACGCGTCTATGAGCAAGCAAGCGCCTTCGCAGGCGGCGAGCGAGCGGGAGACCTCGTAGGAAAAGTCCACATGCCCCGGTGTGTCTATGAGGTTGAAGGTGTATTCCTGCCCGTCGCGGGCCTTGTAGAGCATGGTGACGGGGTGGCACTTGATGGTGATGCCCTTCTCTCGCTCGAGATCCATTGCGTCGAGCAATTGTTCTTTCATCTGGCGCTTCTCGACAGTTTGCGTGCGTTCGAGCAAGCGGTCGGACAAGGTGGTTTTGCCATGATCAACATGGGCTATGATGCAGAAATTGCGTATTTTGGACAAGTCACTCATTTTGTATAAACCGACATTCAAAGGAAAACAGAGGAAACTGAAATGCGAAAACGCATAATGGCTAAAAGACCGGGCGAAACCGACCGGACCTCCAGGAAATATGCGGGCTAATAATGTGGTGGCCTTTCATCTTCCCCGAGACGCCCGGCATCTTCGCGTTCGGCTGACGCAGCCGCCAGCCGATCCACGATGCGGCGCAATTGCCCCAACTCCCGGAGATGCCCCACCATGGCGCGATCCTGTGCTTCAACATGGTCTTCCAAAAATGTCACTTTGATTTCCAATTCGCGCACACGCGAAGCGAGATTTTCCTGTGCGGTGCTCATCGTCAGTTCTGTGTGTGTCGCGGGGAAATGTCTGGCAAAGCCGTGGCAGAGCGCCCGCTCATGCCTCCAGCCATTCTAAGATGGCCGCTACAACGGTGTCGCGCTGTATCTCCGTCAAATCGGGGAACACGGGGATGCTCAACACTTCGCGGCTGAGTTGATGCGCGATGCGGAGGGGTTCTCCTCCGCGCCGGGTGTCTTTGAAACACTCCTGCTGATCGAGCGGGAGAGGATAGTAAATATCGCACCCGATATTTCGCGCAAGCAACCAGGCGCGCAATGCATCGCGTCGCCCCTCGCCACGCACGCGCAGTGTGTATTGGTTCCAAATGCCTTCGCCTGTGAAATCCACCGGGAGCAACAACACGGCATCATCCGGAGCGGCTGCGGTATTGCCGGCGACGCGGGCGTGCGCGCCCAGTGCGCGTGCATAGAAGGCAGCGTTTTCAGCACGGCGGCTGTTATAAGAAGGCAGGTGCGGGAGTTTCACCGCGAGCAGAGCCGCTTGCAACGGGTCCATGCGGAAATTTCCGCCCACGAAAGCATGGTAGTATTTGGGACTCATCCCGTGGACGCGCAGGATGCGTGCCCGTTCTGCAAGTGCGGAGTCCTGTGTGCCAAGAAACCCGGAATCGCCAAAGCCACCCAGATTCTTGCTCGGGAAAAAGCTGTATGTGCCAAAATCGCCAAAGCTCCCCACCGGACGTCCCTTCCACTTTGCGCCCAGAGATTGGGCGCAATCTTCGATGACAAACAAGTTAAACTCGCGTGCGAAGCGCAACACGGCGTCCATGTCCGCCGCCTGCCCGAAAAGATGGACGGGGATGATGGCGCGAGTGCGCGGGGAAATCTTTTTTGCGGCATCGTCGAGTGAGATGTTGAACGTGTGCGCATCTACATCCACCCACACAGGCACGGCACCAAGGCGGGCAACGCACCCCGCTGTGGCAAAAAAGGTGAAGACTGGCACAAGCACCTCGTCGCCCGGGCGGATGCCGAGCGCCATCAATGCGAGCAGAATGGCGTCTGTGCCACTGGAGACGCCGAGTCCATGCTCGACGGCGCAAAGACGGGCAGTCTCTTTCTCAAAACTTTCCAGTTCCGGCCCCATGATGTAAGAGCAGGAGCGGAGCACCCGCTGGAACGCGGAGGTCAGCTCGGCTTCGAGTGCGCCGTTTTGCGCGGATAAATCAAGAAGGGGGACTTTGGTCATGATGTGTGCTATTCGTAACAGCGGGGTGGCCTTATTAAAGAAAATAACCTGTAAGCCCACAGGCTCACCAGTCGAACAGTATCCCGAGAGTGAGGAGCAAGCGGCTTCCGGCGGCAAAAGAACCGTTGCGCTTCCGCTCAAGCATCCCGCGGACAAGCGCTTTTTGCCGCAGGGTGGAATCGGTGGACGCTGCGATGGAGACAGAACGCAGGCCCGTGGCACGCGACGATGCCACGGTGAGCGGCGTCCACCGCAAGGGCAAGCCGTGCCAGGCAAATTCAATCCGCCACCCGGCGACGGCAGGGGGCAGAGGGGTGGTCAACAGTGCCGGATTTTCGCGCACGAAATCCGGTATTTTGCTTGTAAATACATGGACGGCCAGCGCCGCCGGTTCGTCGCGGAGTATGGCGACGCAGGATGGCGGCTTGCTGGAAGACAAGCCCGCCCGCAAGAACGGCAGAGGATCTGTGCCGGCCAGATTGATCCCATTCCAGGCGCCATGCCGGTTGGGTGTGGAATACATCTTCTGGTGTGCATACCACTTGTCGAACGAGATGCTCAGGCGGACACCCACTTCGAAATGCAGATGGGCGCGGTCTTTGGGAAAGCCGCGTCCCTCATCAGAGCGCCCCATGATGCCGAGTGGATACCCGGCCTCCACGCGCAGACCCGGCTTCAACGCAGGATGCACCGAACGCAAATGCGCATAGAGGGTGTAGTAGCGCAATCCGGTCTCCTCGTGCGCGAGCACAACATAGCGTCCGTAGGGGCCGTTGGGCGTGAGCACAGTATGCACTACCCGCCCGTCGAGCGCAGCCACCACGGTATCGGCAGGTTCCCCGCGCCGATCCCGCGAAGCTGGACGGATGTCCACTCCTTCATGAAATTTAGAGCCGTTGTTGCGGGCGATGCCGAAAAGCCCCGTGGCCGGGTCGCCGGATGCCGCAGCCTGAACAAAACTTTCCCAATCCGTGCCGGCGGTAACATGCAGCGGCGTGGGCCAGACGAACCACTTGCTATTCTGCTGTGCGCCGAGCGGCCCGGCGCACACTCCGGCCAACGCCGCTATTGCGGCGCACGCATAGGCCGTGAGGTTTCTGAATGCAGGAAAGGGGCGGCGCACTACTCTTTGCTGTTGCGGATAACGAGGATGGACTCCCTCAGATCCTTGGCGAGTTGGACGACTTTCGCCTCAAGCTCTTCTGTGGTTCTATGCGGCAGATCCACGAAAAAGAAGACATTGCCGTTGCGGATTTCCTCCATGATGGGATGGACACCTACGATCTGCCCGTTGACGCCGAGAAACATCCTCGTGCCTCTGGCGCGCAGTGTGTGCTGGTGGACACGGCTTGCGGCATACTGGTCGAGCTGGATGAGCAGCGCTGGGCGCCTGTCGTCGGCAGGCCCGACCCGCATCGCCACGGCATTCAGGAAATTCTCATCGCCGAGTGCCGGTGTCTTGATAAGCGTGAATTGCGTCCCTGACGGCAGGGCGACGGTCTCCCGCATCTCCCTTGGCGTGCTGGGCAGTGCTTCGTAGAAGAAGACTGACTGGTATTGCGGCACCTCGTCTGCACATCCGCCGAAGAGCGCGGTGGCGCAAATGGCGAACAGGAGGACAAAGAGGCGGTGGAGCGCAGAGAGCGGTGTGCTGGTGGTATTCATAAGGGTTGTGAGCCGGTGGCGTGGTGGTGTTTCAGGCGACGAGCGTTTCAAGCGCAGGTTGCACCCGGGCTATTTGTTCGGGTTGAAATTCGTCGGTGGGCACATCAAATTCGTCGCGCGTGCGCACATGGAGGTAGCGCTGGATGTTCTCCGCAGGTTTGCCGATAGACCGCAGGATGCGTTTGCGTTCGAGCAAAAGAGCGAGCAATTGCTTGAGCACAGCTTTGTCTCCGGAGGGATCTGCGCTGTCGGTATAGAGGGACAGAAAAAACTCTTCGCGCGAAGCAAGCAACTGGAGCCGGGCTTCACGCTCTTCCTCAAAACGGTCTTTAAGCTCGCGCGTCCAGCGCCCGAGTTCCAAGCCCTGAGGGCGGAATTGGTGGAGGTTGGCAGGCAGCACGTCGGCACGCTCAATGGATGCGCCTTCGGGCTTACAGATAATGCAAACCACGCGGTCGCCGACTTTGAGTGGTTCGCCGCTGACGGCGCACCGCCTCGATATGGGTTTGACCTGCCATTCCATGGGGTGCGCGTTATCGGAAAATCCCCGTGGCGCGGCAATGTTAAACCCGCATACTTTATGATAATTTCTCCGTGCTATTTCGCCGCTGTTTGAGCCGCTTGAATAACACTTTCGCGTTGCGCCCGCTGCTATGCGCTTCCTCACGGCGCGGCACAGGCAAGTCGCCCAGCACGCCATCCTCAAAATGGCAGATGTCCCGGAAGAAGGCATGGCTTTGCGTCGTAAGCGCAAAAAGCCGGTGCGCCCCTGCTTTTGTCGCCATAAGAACGGCGTATTCGACGAGTTTTTTCCCCACGCCGCGCCCGTGGTAGTGCGACTGCACAAAGACAGAGCCAAGCTCCATGTCGCTGCGTTTCCCGGGGTAACGGCGCAGGCACGCACACCCGATGACGCTCTCGTCAACCTCATAGACGAAGTAATCTTCTATGTGCTGCTCAATGTGGGCGCGGGTGCGCTGCACAAGCGTCTCGTTGCGCACCCCCTGCTTGGTGATGTTGTGAATGGCCTGAGCGTCTTTTTTGCGGGCCGGGCGGATTTTTTCGTAGTCGTTGGCATGTATCATGGTGCCCAGGCCCACCTTGTCGAATATCTCGGTGAGCAGCCCGCCTGTGGTGCGCCCGTCGAGGATGTGGGCACGCGCAGTGCCGCTCTCCAGCGCCCGGATGGCGTAAGTGGCTTTGCTGCGCAAACGCTCCGCGATGATGTGCTCGCGCTTTTCACTGAAAAACTCGGCAAGCTCGCGCAAAGGGATGTTGACGGTGACAACGCCGTCTATGACAAGGCCGGGAAAGGGCGTCAGGTAAATCAACTTGGACGCGCCGAGCGCGACCGCCATTTCCGAGGCGAGTAAATCGCTGTTCACGCGCAGGGACTGCCCTTCCCTGTTGCAGAGAATGGGCGTAATGAGCGGGACAATGCCCTGCTCGAGGAAGTTTTTCAAAACAGCGACGTCTATCTTGTCCACCTTGCCCGTGAACTGCTGGTCCACGCCGTGGATGACGCCGATCTCGGTGGCACGCACAGCGTTCGTTACCGCAGTTTTAAGACCTGAGTGCGAAAGCGCCTCTATGATCGTCTGCGAAACGACGCCCGTGATCTCACGGGCGAGGGTGAGCATGGCGGCATCCGTGGGGCCTTCGCCATAGACGTCTCCGGGGACGATGCCACGCTGCGCCGCTGCGTCCCGCAATTGCTTGCCGATGCCGTGGACGAGCACGACCTTGATGTTCAGGCTGCGCAATACCGCGATGTCGGTAATCGTATTGGAGAAATTCTCGTGTTCAATGATGCTGCCATCGAGAGCGAGCACGAAAATGTGATCGCGGAACATGGGCACGTATTTAAGGATACCGCGCAAGTCAGCCGGCTTGATTGGACTTTCGTCGCTCACGCAATTGGACATGGGGACACAGGCTAATCGCCGACGCGCACATTTCACCAAAATTCGCCATCCTTTCCCAATCTTTTTCCCGTATCCTTGGTTGACTCACTCAAAACAAGACACTTCCTCCTCCCGCCATGTCACGCGCGCATTGGTGCTCACGCATTGGTTTTATCCTGGCAGCTGCGGGGTCGGCTGTCGGCTTAGGCGATGTCTGGAAGTTTCCCTACGTCACAGCCAGCAATGGAGGCGGAGTCTTTTTACTAACCTATGTCGTGATTTGCCTGACACTTGGTGTCGTGTTGATGACGATGGAAATGGCGTTGGGGCGTGCCGCCAACGCCGATGCTGTGGGCATTTTCAAAAAGCTCAAAGGCGGTGCCTGGCCCCTTGCAGGTTATGGAGCTGTCCTTTCCTGCTTCCTCATTTTGTCTTTCTACTGCTCAGTCGGCGGGTGGACGGTTGCCTACATTGGGAAAACCCTCACCGGAAGTATTCTCACAAGCGACGCGGAGGCCCTGCGCCGGGATTTCGACAACTTCAAGGCCGGCTGGTTTCAACCGGTGTTTTTCCTGTGCATATTCTCGGGGTTGACTCTGTCCGTTGTGCTCGCCGGAGTGCAAAAGGGGATTGAGGCACTATCAAAATATATGATGCCGATACTGCTTTTCCTGATGCTCATCTTGATTGTCCGCGGGCTGACCCTCCCCGGAGCAATGGCTGGAGTGAGCTATTACCTGAAACCTGATTTCTCCAAACTCACGCCGCGCATGGTTGTGGACGCCATGGGGCTGGCATTTTTTTCACTCTCTCTGGGCATGGGGATTATGCTGACTTACGGCTCCTATGTGGAGCGTGGCATAAACCTGTTACATTCGTCGCTATGGGTGATTTCACTGACGCTCGGAACAAGCTTTCTCGCCGGGCTGATGGTGTTGCCGGCAGTGTTCGCGTTCGGATTCAATTTACAGGAAGGGCCAGGGTTGACGTTTGTGACGATGCCCGCCGTGTTCGCGCAAATGCCCGGCGGCAGCGTCTGGGCGGTGGCGTTTTTCGTGCTGCTTCTCGTGGCGGCGTTGACCTCATCAGTGTCGCTCCTCGAGGTGATCGCCAGCTTCCTCATAGATGAATTCAAGTGGAGCCGCCGCCGGGCTGCCGTAACGGCGACGTTAGGATTTGCCGCACTCGGCGTGTTTGTCTCGTGGTCTCTGGGGCCACTGAGCCACTGGACACTTTTCGGGAAAAATCTTTTTACCCTGCTCGATTTTATCACGAGCAATTTGCTGATGCCTTTGGTGGAAATGGCCATCGCGCTCTTTGCCGGATGGATCGTGTGGCCGCGCGTAGAGGAAGAATTGACAAACCAAAACGCGAAACCGGTGTGGCTCGCTCCCATGCGCATATTTGTGCGCTTCCTGGCACCCGCGGCAATCGCGCTGGTCTTGATTAACGGACTGCGTTGAACACCCTCCGGCCCTTTTTCCCACAGCGAATGCCTCTCCCTGACAACAAACAAGCCACCGGCACACTAAGCATGAAATCGCGCTGGCGCTTGATATTCATTCTGGCATCGCTCGCCGCATTCGGGCCTTTGGCCATAGACATGTATCTGCCGGCCTTCCCGCAAATCGCCAGCGACCTGCATGCACCACAGGGAGCAGTGCAACTCAGTCTTTCTGTTTTTCTGATCGGCGTCTCCTTGGGCCAACTCATCTACGGGCCGCTCTCGGATCGCTTCGGACGCCGCTACCTCTTGCTCTTCGGGACTGCCCTTTTCGTGTTCTCGGCACTGGGATGCGCGTTCACCAACTCTGCTCCCGGGCTGATTGGCTGGCGTCTCGTGATGGCACTCGGCGGTTCGGCAGGCATGGGTCTTTCACGCGCCATTATCCGGGATAAATTCGCCGTGCATGAAGCAGCAGAGGCCTTTTCAATGCTGGCACTCGTCATGGGCGCAGCGCCAATCATCGCGCCCTTGCTCGGCGGGCAGGTATTGGAAGCATTCGGGTGGCGCACCATCTTTGGCGTGCTCGCCACGCTGGGCACTGCCGTGTGGCTCGCCGTCTGGTTCTGGCTGCCGGAGTCGCTCCCGGCAGATAAGCGCAAACAGCAAAACGTAGCGGAAGCGGTGCGCGGCTACGGCGCGTTGCTCACCAATAAAGCCTTCATGGGCTACGCTCTGGTGCTTGGGTTCAACGCCGGAGCACTGTTCACTTACATCACCTGCGCACCACACATTTTCATTGAGCTTAACGGGATGACGCCACAGGTGTTTTCACTCTTTTTCGGGATAAACTCGCTGGGAATGATAGGAGGGGCGCAAATCAACCGCCACCTGCTGCGCCGTTTCACACCCCGGCACATCCTCAGTATCACGCTCGCGCTAGTAGCATCTGCCGGACTGTTGCTGGCTGTATGTGCCTTGGCGGGCATTGGGGGCTTCCCGGCGCTCATCGTGCTTTTGTTCCTCACGCTGGCATCCGGCGGACTGGTCGGGCCAAATGCCACAGCACTGGCGCTCTCGCCCTTTGAACGCTCGGTAGGTAGCGCTGCGGCCCTGCTAGGCACCTTGCAATTCGGCATGGGCGGGCTGGCCGGCGCCCTTGCAGGAGCATTTGGCAACCACGGCGCGATGCCAATGTGCGCGACACTGGCCGTTTGTGCCTTCGTGTGTTTTGCGGCATTTCACACACTCACCCGCCGGACGTCGTGAAACTGCCGAATGCGGCTTCAGCGCCGCACTGTTATTGCCCCGCGCGTTTTTTGCCCGTACTCTTGAAAAAGTCTTTGAAGCTGGCGGCTGCGTAATCGCGGTTCAATTGCGCGATGAAATCGAGCGTGTTTCCCTTCGGGCAAACAGCCTGACATTCGCCATAGTTTGTGCAGTTACCAAAGCCCTCGTCGTCCATCGTGCGGACCATGGCGAGCGTGCGTTGGTCTTTCTCGGCCTTGCCCTGAGGGAGGCTGTTGAAGTGCGAGACTTTTGACCCGACGAAAAGCATTGCGGCGGCGTTCGGACAAGCGGCCACGCAAGCGCCGCAGCCAATACACTCGGCAGCGTCCATGGCGCGATCGGCCACGGGCTTCGGGATGGGAATGATGTTGGCGTCAATCGCGGAACCGGTGCGGATGCTGATGAAACCGCCTGCCTGCGTGATGCGGTCAAGCGCGGTGCGATCCACCACGAGGTCTTTGATGACGGGGAAAGGTTTGGCGCGCCAAGGCTCAATGGTGATGGTCTCGCCGTCCTTGAAATTGCGCATGTGGACTTGGCAAGTGGTGACGCCCTGGAGCGGGCCGTGCGGCAGTCCGTTGATCGTCATCGAGCACATGCCACAAATCCCTTCGCGGCAATCGTGGTCGAAGGCGATGGGGTCTTCGTTACCAGCGACGAGCTGTTCATTGAGGATGTCTATCATCTCAAGAAACGAGGAACCGGTGGAGATATTACTCACCTTGTATTCTTTGAACTCGCCTTTGGCGAGGCGTGTCGGCTGGCGCCAGACGCGGATGGTGAGTGAGAGAGTTTGGTCGTGATGTTCGTTGGACATGATGATTG
>JAITXH010000160.1 GCA_031284845.1 Puniceicoccales bacterium
ATCCAGTTTTTCAGTTTGCTGCGCTTGTGCCCGAAGGACGCGCAAGAATCTGATCCAAGATGCGTTGGCTCAAGCGCTCAATGCCTTTGCGACAAAACTCAGAGGTCTGGTTGATATCCTGTGCCAGCAAAAATGCCGCCAAACCGGGAGCGTAATTCCCTTCCCGCTCGTTCTTGTCCGCATCGCTCAACAAGCGCGCATAATCTGCCACCGAGGGAGCCATCTCACTGATAGCCCGGTTCAACTCGGGATCATTGGACCCCATGCCGCGCGCCTCTTGCAGGAAATCCCATGCGACGTATTTGTTGCCCTGTTTGTGCAGAGCCTGCGCACTGGTGATGCAAAAATCTATCTTGGACACCTCATTGAGGATGTCCTTCAACTTGACGGCACGCTCAGCGTCCTGCACCAGCGCCACCATGAACTCTTCTTTCCGGTTGTAGATATCCCGCTTCTGCCCGGAGCGCTGGAGGCGGTCAAATTCAGGGATGCTCTGCGCGAGCTTGTTGGTCGCCCCCACCACATCCTCGGCAAACTTGCGCACAGACGGATTCGTGGGCCAGAGTTTCGTGGCACGCTCTATCTGCACTTCGGCCTTTTCCGTGTCGCCTTTGAACGCCGCAGTCTGGGCGGAAAGCACGGCAAGATTACTCGCCTGCATGGCGTTGTTCACCTTGCTCATCACGCTCGATGAGGGAAAATCTTGCGCAACGGCTTTCACCTTGTTCACAACGCGCTCGACTCCGGCAAGGTCGCGGTCGTCCCCCATGCCTTGCAGGTCACGCAGGTCACGCCAAAGTTCCGCGAGGACGCGCTTTTTGTCTGCGTCAAAAAAGACGATCGGCATCTCAAATTCGCCGAGGAAAAAGTTCTCCTGAAGCCGCTGGAAGGCGGTAAAACGGTGGCCTTCGTCGTAGGATTGCAAAATGGATTTCACGCCGTTTTCCACATCCTTGATGGCTTCACGCGCCAGCATGTCCACAGCGTCGGTGGTAGGCGTGAAGTTTTCGAGCGGGAAAAGTTCCTTTATCTGTTTGCGCCCCACTTCCAGTTTATTGGCCGAGCCTTGAAACATCTGGCGGTAAAAAGAATTGGCGATGAGCGCATGGTGGAAGCGCCGCTCGAGAAGGAAGGCAACGATCTGGCTCTGGTATTCCAGTCTGGCCTGAAAACCAATCGCTGTCATGCCGGCTTCAGTTTTCAGCGCGTCTTTTTTATTTCGGGCAGCTTCTTCTACAAACACCCTCTGTTTCGCGGCACCGCTGGGAGCCGGTGCGATGGTCACACCTCCCTTCCCTCCCGCGCGCGTAGCCTTTTTTTGAGAATCCCGCCAATCCTCCCATGCGGTAGCGTGGCTACGATTAGTCTTATACATCTCGTCGTATTGCCTCTGGGTCAGTTGGAGTTCTTTAAACTCGCCATGCATCTTGGCCGTCTTGTCAACCAGTGTGGCGATAATCAGGCAATTGCCCGCGTCCGCCTCGAAATTACCCGCCTCGTAAAGGAGCTTCCATGCCTCGAGTAAATTTTTTGAATAGGTCTCTTTGTTGATTTTGGCAGGAGAGAGGAGATCTTCTATGCGGCGCAATACCTCATTGTAACGGCGGGCATCGCCATCGGGGACGGGCATCGCCAGATAGCGCTCAAACCGAGCGCGCATCAAACGCGAGTCGCCTAACCTAAAATTGCTGTTTTTCCACTTAAAACTGGCGTTATCAAAATCTATCGAATCGCTATTCACGTTGAACAGGCGGTCGGCCATATTCTCTGAGGTGGAACTGCGGTAATCTCCTGCGGGGGTGGCATTGGTGTTTTGCACGACAGAAGAGGCGGGGGCGGGTTGCGGTGCAGGCGCGGCACGACTGGAGGAGATAGGAGTGCCAAACGGCGAGGCACCGGGAAGAGTGGTCTGCCCGACGGCAGGTGCGGCAGACGCGACGAGAAGAGCGGTGCCAAGGAGGGATAGATTAACGGTTTTTTTCATGGCTGATATTGTTTAGCTAACGGTGTTCGCGAATTGGAGAGACGCCTGTTATGCGCCCGGGACAAGGAGAGAAAACCCCGGCCACCTTGTGAAGTGACAGGGTATGTTGCCAAGCCGGACTGTTCGCAAGATTTCCTGCACAAGCGGCGGGACGCCGCTTCCACTTGTGACAGGGTATGTTACCAGGCCGGATTGTGTGCAAGGGTCTTCACTCATTTGGCCTTTGGCGAGACGTTTTTTTACCCCAATTTCCGATAAGTTCAGGCTAAAACTTTTCGACATTTTCGACATACAACTTACCCTGATCGCGCAAAAAGACGCGCATCCTGTAGCGTTGTCCGGTCTCGAAGTTTTTCCACAGCGAGACGGGCACGAAGACCGCGACTGTCGCGATAGCCTGTCCAGCGCCGTCGAGTTGTTTTACCTTGAGCATCCGGCCCTTGGTTTCGTCGTAAGCAAGCTGTTGGTCTATCTGGCAACGCAAGAGATACTGGTTGCCTTCCAAAGTCTTCCAATTCCTCAGATATTCCGTGGAATTAAATTCTTTCAAGTCGCTCATGCCCATGCTCCCGCTCCGCTTGAGGACGAGGATGGCGACGAGCAGCGCGACGGCTGCCAGAGGTATCGCGAGCGCGTAAAGAAGTGGATCTAATTTTTTTGCCATGGGGAGGATGCGGGATGTGAACGGGTGGAGAGTAATTGACGGTGTTGATGAAAAGGCGAGCATGAAGCGCATTCAAGCGATATGGCGAGTTACAGAGGCCGACGGCGGAAACAACCCGCCATGATGAATGCGATCCCGGTCAGCGCCTGAAGGAAGAGCACGATATTAGCCGTCTGGGAATCGGCGATGGACATGCCCAACGCAGTCTCGCTGTAAGCATCATAAATGCGCTCGGCGTGCATGGAACGCATGAAACCCGCCCACCCCCAATAAGCATTGATGAACGGGCGGCACACCCACACCAGCGCAGGTGGCAACGCGAGCACGACGCCCGAGAGCGGGATCTGAAACCCGACCAGATAAATGGACAAAAGAGAGGCTTTTTCCGCAGATTGCATGACGGCGGAAAAGGCAAGGCACACAATACTCATTGAAACGCATACGCTTATCATCGTGAGTAATTGCAAATCCCACGGCCCCGGAAATTGGCAAATCCCCTTCACAAACGCCGCCATCCACACGCCTTGAAAGCAGGCGACAATGGAAACAAAGACGATTTTTGACAACACATAGGCACCGGGGCGCAATCCGGTGAGGCGCTCCTTCTCGTAGAGAGTGCGCTCGGCGGCAATCTCCCGCCCGCCGTTATTGGCACCCATAAGAGTGAGCAAAATCACCTGAAACATAATAAGCCCACTCGCCAGCGAGCCGGCCTCCATACGTGTCCGCTGCACTTCCACCGCTTGCCGGAATGCCTCCATGGATGCCAGCACGCGATCCAGCGGCACTTCGGGCACATTGGGCAGACCGTTGATGGCAAAAATCACTACGATCAACGGAAAGCCGAACGTGATGGCCATTGTCAACGCGAGGTAGCCGGTATCCCGTTTGAACAGTAAAAAGCGGCGGCGCAACAGCGTGATGAACTGGCTGACCAAGCCGGGCATGCCTGCACCCGGAGAGCGCGAGAGCTCCGTCCCGCCTGCAGGTGCCGGAGTTCCGGAGGATTCCCCGGAAGACGGCGCGGTGTGCCAGTAAAAATGCGCCGGATTCTTTTTCAGAAAATCCGCCCAGCGCTCGCGCCAGAACTCCGGCGAATACTCGTTCATCTTGTCGTAAAGGCGCAAGGCGTCCGGCACCTCGAAATAGGCCAGCAGTTGCGGCAGCGTGCCCTGAAAAATCACCACCCCAAGATGAATGACTGTCACCCAGTCGAAGGAATCCAGTTTCGCCAGATTATGGATGATGCAGACAAAGGTTTTTCCCCGATCCACCACCAGTTGGCGCAGCAACTCGAGAATCTGCGACTCGGAATTGGGGTCCAGCCCGGAGGTCACCTCATCACACACCATGCAGGCAGGGTCCAGCGTCAACTCCACACCCAGCCCGAGGCGGCGCAACTGCCCGCCGGAGAGCGCACTGACACGCTTCTCACGGTGTTCGCCCAGCCCGGTGATATCGAGCACAGCGTTAAGCCGGCGGTTTTTCTCCTCTGTGCCCGGGACGGTCAAATCCAGTGCTGTGCGGAAAGTCTCCTCCACAGTAAGTTGCGGAATAGCTGTAGTGAACTGCGGCGCAAAACCCACCCGCCCTGCCAGTTCGCCGGGGTCGGCGATCGGGTGCCCATCCAAAAAAGCTTCTCCGCTCGAAGGTATCAGGCGCATAATGGCCTTCATGAGCGTAGTCTTCCCGCACCCGGAAGGACCGATGACGGCATTCAATGCACGCGGACAAAACTCTGCATCCACATTGGAAAGGATTTCCGGGCCGTCGCCCGCCGCGCGGACTGTGAGGTTTTTACAACGCAACATGGGGCTGCCTGCTTTCAAAAAATGTGGGAGGGGAGAGGAGTAACGGAGTAGAAGTTACGCCCCGGATGCGGTAGTTACGGCGTTCGCGCCGCTGTTCCTGCGTTTGTTGACACGTTGTTGCCACATCCTCGCCCGGATAGTGGGCTTTTCAGTGCCGCCGACAAGATGATTTGCGCGAGCACCGCCCTGCATCAGCTTTCGCAGAAAACAGAGAGCAGCCAGCCCTCTGTGCTATACGAAACGCCCCGGTGCGCTTGGCACACCGGGGCGTTTTGAATGGTGGGAGTAGCAGAACTCGAATCTGCTAACATAGCCCTGTTTATCGTGGGCATCTCTTTTTTTAGTCAACTTTAGTCATTTCATGGTTGCTCTTAGTCTTCTTTTGTCACTTATTGGACGCATGAGAAAACTAAAAATGAAGGTAACGGAGCGCAAATGCGCCCCCAAAAAAAGCGGCGTTCGCTTCATGCTTTCCGGCACCCCGCCGGGAGGAAAGCGCGTCCGGGAATACTTCCCATCCCGCGCCGCCGCCGAAAAGCGCAAGACGGAACTGGAAGCCGACATTACCCGCGCCGGTTTCCGTTCCGTCAACCTGTCCGCCGACGAACGCCGGGAACTTGCCGAACTCAAATCAGAACTCGCCCCATTCAACAAATCCGTTGCCGACGCCGTTGCTTTTTACAAGGCACATCTGGAGGCGTTGCGCAAAGAGTCATCCGTCACCGTTACACAGGCAATAGTGCGGTTGCGGGAAG
>JAITXH010000021.1 GCA_031284845.1 Puniceicoccales bacterium
CAAAAGAATGAAAATATAGCTAATTTAAGTTGGGATTTTTATATCTTTTATGACAGCCCATTGAGATTCTTTGTCCTTATAAATCACGGTGAACCTGAATATTCAAAAATTCCGGCTAAGATCAATAGAGCCGTCATTGGAAAATGGGAAAGTTTTTGTTATCTAGGAGAGATGCAAAACTTTACTGCATGCAAAATTAAAAAAGACAATATGGATGCCATCGTATTACCTCAGGCCAAGTTCGGCAAAACCAGCGACATAAGGGTATGCGTATTCATGGTAAACAACGCGAAGATAGACGATCTTTCGGTGAAAGACTTTTACGAGAGAGTTGTTGGCGATAATAAGATAAAAGTTATTTTGGAAAACGAACGCGAATTTGTTGTGGATATAGCAAGCGAGCACTGGCCTTTCCTTTTTTATACACTTCCCAAAGAAGCCGGGGATTCTCCTGTAAAATCATTTGAATTTAAACGACTCCCAGATCTCACCCATATAGCGTTTAACATTCCTTCATTAATAGAATTTTTTCCTGAAAACAAGGGGATCAAAAATCGCTTTGACTTGAAGATTCCGACAAAATTCGGAGATCCAAGTTATTGTTTTTCTGAAGGTTTGGGAGTTGAGCTAGGTGGCTTGGACGTCCGCCTTGTTATTAAGGGCTGGTACATTTGCCCCAAATCTTTCTCTATAAAAGAAGATACAAAATTCAATTTTTTCGGGAAAACCTATCGCGAAGCATTGATTGAGTATATTCAGGCACATGACGGCTTGAGCACGAGGAATGTTCTAGTAGATACGAACGAAGGAAGAGTTTCCGTGAAGACGCGATTATCGGTGCGCCTGTTGTGGTGGTTGCAAGCACCAACATTGGAGCGCTGGCCTTGGGGTGATCCTTGGCCCGGGGGATACTTCCCAGCCGTGATAAGCAGTAACGAGGGGGATATATAACCCTTCATCCCCTTGGGACTCAGCGGCAGCACCCTGATGCGCGATTTCTCCTTCTCAATTTTCCTTCTCTGTCGCAGAAACCACCGTTTCTTGTTTCCCATTGGCCAGTTTTAATCTTCCTTCCGCCGCACGCATGTCCCTTTTCAGTTTTAATGAAGTCTCCCTCGGTTATGGCGGTCTGCCGCTGCTCGATGGCGTCTCCTTCCAGATCGAACCCGGCGAACGCCTCGGATTGCTCGGGCGCAATGGCGCAGGCAAAACCTCCCTCCTGCGCCTCGTCACCGGCGAACAACGGCCCGACAAGGGCGAAATCGTGCTCACCCGCGGCACCGGTGTCGGCTATCTCCCGCAGGATGTGCCCGAAGCGCTCGAAGGCACGGTGCGCGACATCGCCCGCGCCGGTCTCGGCGAGATCGGCGCAAAGCTCAAGCAACACGACGCCCTCCTCGCCTCCGACACTCACGACGCCACTGCCGACGCCCTCCACCACTGGCTCGACGACCACGCTGCATGGGACGCGGCGCTCGATGTTGACCGCTTGCTCTCACGCATGGGGCTTCCGCCGGATGCCGTCTTTGCCAGCTTGAGCGCGGGCATGAAGCGGCGCGTCTTGCTCGCCCGCGAGCTTTCCGCCCGCCCTGCCCTCCTTGTGCTCGACGAGCCGACCAACCACCTCGACATTGCCGCCATTGAGTGGCTGGAAGAGTTTCTAGTCACGCTCAACGGTGCCTTGCTCTTCGTCACCCACGACCGCCGCTTTCTGCAAAAAACGGCGACAGGCATACTCGATCTCGACCGGGGAAAAATCACCCGTTGGGATTGCGATTACGAAAAGTTTCTCCTGCGCAAAGAGGCGTGGCTGGAGGCCGAGGCATCGGCCAACGCCGAGTTTGACAAAAAACTCGCCCGCGAGGAAGCGTGGCTGCGCCAGGGCGTGAAAGCCCGCCGGTGCCGCAACGAAGGCCGTGTCCGCGCCCTCCAGAAACTCCGCACCGAGCGACGCGCCCGCCGCGAGCAGCCCGGCACGATACGCGCCACCATCGCCGAATCCGCCCGCTCCGGCACCAAGGTCATCGAGGCCATCGGCGTCTCCCACGCCTGGGCCGACGGCACCGCGCCCATCATCCGCGACCTCTCGCTCACGCTCATGCGCGGCGACCGCATCGGCCTGCTCGGGCCAAACGGCGCGGGCAAAACTACGCTTTTGAAAATCCTCCTCGGGCGCCTCACCCCCTCGCGCGGCACCGTCAAACACGGCACCAACCTGAGCATCGCCTACTTCGACCAGCTCCGCGAACAACTCGACCCCGAAAAAACCGTCGCCCAAAATCTTGCCGACGACGCCGACCACGTCACCACCGGCACCGGGCGCAAGCACGTCATCACCTACTTGCAGGACTTTCTCTTCGAGCCGGACCGCGCCCGCTCGCCGGTGCGCATGTTGAGCGGTGGTGAACGCAACCGCCTCTTGCTCGCCAAACTTTTTCTCAAACCGGCAAACGTCCTCGTGCTCGACGAACCGACCAACGACCTCGACATCGAGACGATGGAATTGCTGGAAGAACTCGTCGCCAACTTCGACGGCACAGTGCTCCTCACGAGCCATGACCGCGCCTTTTTGGACAACGTCACCACGAGCTATCTCGTCTTTGAGGGCGACGGTGTTGTCCGCGAATTTGTCGGCGACTACGAGGGATGGAAAAGTAATTTACCGCGAGGCGGGTCAGAGTCCCGCATTCCCAAAGGCGGGGCGGAGGCTCGCGCTCCCAAGGCACGCAAATTGAGCAACAAGGAGGTGCGCGAACTGGAAGAACTGCCCGGGCGTATAGATGCGCTGGAAGCGGAGCAAAAAGCCCTTGCAGACAAGTTGGGCGATCCGGATTTTTACCGCGACCCCGCCGCTGTGCAACAGACGCAGGCCCGCCTTCCGGTGTTGGACGCAGAACTACTCGCCGCCTACGAGCGCTGGGGCGAGTTAGAGAAAATGAAAAGTTGAGAATTGGAGTCGCTGCGCACCAACCATGCACCATGCGGCTTTATGCCCGCACCTGTCCGTCGCCGATGATCTGGTATTTATAAGAGGTCAGTTCCTCCAGACCCATCGGGCCGCGGGCATGAAGCTTTCCGGTGCTGATGCCAATCTCGGCACCAAATCCAAATTCGCCGCCGTCGGTGAAACGCGTGCTCGCATTCCAATAGACCGTGGCGCTGTCCACGGCGTTGAGGAAGTGCTCCGCTTCGGCGGCGTTTGCGGTGACAATGGCGTCAGAGTGCTGCGACCCGTGGGCGCTGATGTGCGCGAGAGCACCGGCAGTGCCATCCACGACGCGCAGGTTGAGGATGAAATCCAGGTATTCAGTGTCCCATTCAGCAGCGGCGGCAGACTTCAAATCCGGAAAGAGACTGCGCGTCTCGTCGTCGGTGCGGATTTCCACATTCTTTGCGCGTAACGCAGCGACGATGCGCGGGAGGAATTTACCGGCGGCGGCCTTGTCCACGAGCAGTGTCTCCATGGCGTTGCACGCACTGGGGCGCTGGCACTTGGCGTTGAGGATGATCTTTTCAGCCATGTCGAAATCGGCGTCGCGGTGGACGAAGACATGGCAAATGCCGGTATAGTGCTTGATGACAGGCATGCGGGCATGTTGCACGACGGTGGAGATGAGGCCGTGGCCTCCGCGTGGAATGATGAGGTCTATGTGCTGCTCAAGTGAACAGAGCACGGGGATGGCCTCGCGGGCGGTGGTGGGCACAAATGTGACGGCGTCGGCAAAGCCGTGCGCAGCCAGCGCAGCGTCCATCGCGGCGACTATGGCTGTGTTGGAGTGAAAGGCTTCGCTGCCGCCGCGCAATACGGTGGCATTGCCGGCCTTGAGGCAAAGCGATGCGGCGTCGGCGGTGACGTTGGGGCGGGATTCGTAGATGATGCCGATGACGCCGATGGGCACACTGTGCTTGAGGATGCGCAGCCCGTTGGGGCGCGTCCATTCGCGCAGGAGCACGCCCACGGGATCGGGCAACCCGGCGACGTTGGCAACGCCGTCTGCGACGGCCTTGATGCGCTCCGGCGTGAGGCGGAGCCTGTCGAGCATGGCGGCGGAAATGCCTTCTGCGGCGGCGAGGTCGCGCTGGTTGGCAGCGAGGATGGCAGCAGTCTGGCTCACGAGGGCATCGGCGATGGCGAGCAAGGCGCCGTTTTTCCGGGCGGTGGTGGCGGCAGCGAGGCGGCGCGAAGCAGCACGGGCACGGGCGGCGAGCGCTGTCAAATCAGCGAGGAGCGTATCGGTGGAAACGTTATCGGCGGACATGGGATGGGAAATCTCATGAAATATGCGGGCCAATGCCAGAATCTTATTCCTTATTTCTAAAATCTTATTTTCTTCTGCCCCCCGTGCAACCTTGCATAGTCATCCCCTGTTATAACCACGCTTCCACCCTTCCTGCGGTGCTCGAAGCGCTCGCGCCTCTCTCAATTCACTTCATCGTCGTGGACGATGGCAGTGACGCTGCCAATGTGCAGATACTGGACCAGCTCGTCCGCGAACGCGGCAGCGGATTGACGCTGATGCGCCACCCAGTCAATCAGGGCAAAGGCAGCGCCGTCATCAACGGAATGCGCGAAGCGGCACGCCTCGGATTCACCCACGCGCTGCAAATAGACTCCGACGGGCAACATGATTCGGCGGCCTTGCCCGCGCTACTCAAGGTGTCGCGGGAGAATCCGGATGCGCTTGTCTCCGGGTGCCCGGTCTATGACAAGTCTGCGCCGTTCTCGCGCCGCTACGGGCGCTTGATTACGCAAGCGTGGGTTTACCTTGAGACACTTTCTTTCCAGTTAAAGGATACGATGTGCGGGCTGCGCATCTATCCGCTCGCCTCCACGCTGGCGTTGCTGGACAAAAAGCAAATCGGCCTCGGCATGGATTTTGACGTGGAAATCATGGTGCGCCTGTTTTGGGAAAAAGTCCCGGTGCGCTTTGTCCCCGTCCACGTCACCTATCCGGAAGGCGGTCTCTCGCATTTCCATCCCGTGCGAGACAATCTGCGCATATCCTGGATGCACACCAAGCTGGTCTGCTCCATGTTTCCCCACTGGTTTGGCATATCCGGGCGGGCTGCTGAACCGTTCTCGGGCTTCTGTGCATGTGAGCAAAAAAAAGAAGCATCCGAAACCCACTGGGCACAGACTGCCGAGCGGCGCGGACTCTGGGGGATGCGCTTTCTTTTCTTCACCCACCGGGTGCTTGGGCGGCGGGTGTTTCTGCTGTCGCTTTATCCCGTGATCGCTGTCTTCTGGCTGACGGGAGGCCGCGCCCGGCGCGCTTCAGGCGGCTATCTGCGGCGCTTGCGGGATCGCGCTACGGCGTTGAATGTCCCGCTGCCGGAGCATTTGAATTCCTTCCGGCATTTCGTGCGTTTCGGTGAAGCAATCCATGAGAAGATCGCCGCATGGCGCGGGGAGATTCCTCCCTCGAATGTGCAAATTATCCAAAGCCCCGAAGTTATAGAGCTTCTGAAAAAAGGCGGCAGCGGTGTCATCTTCGGTGGCCATCTCGGCAATTTTGAACTCTGCCGCGCTTTTGGCGCTTTTGAAGGGCGCGTTGTCAACGCCATCGTGTTCACGAAACATGCCGAGCGCTTCAATCAGCTCCTGCGCGATGTCGCGCCGGGTTCGCAGTTCAACTTGATTTCCGCCGCTGTGCTGGGTCCCGCAACGGCGGTCTTGCTTCAGGAAAAAATCGCCAACGGCGAGTGGGTGGCGATAACTGCCGACCGCACATCGGTAAACAACCCGGAACGCACGGTTACCGCAGAATTTCTCGGAGCACCGGCCCGTTTTCCCCAAGGCCCATTTTTGCTGGCAGCGGCGTTGAAATGCCCTGTCTTGCTCATGTTTGGCATCAGGGAGGCGGACGGGTTAAAAATCCACATTGAGTTGTTTGCCGACCCGCTGGAAATCAACCGCACCACACGCGCCGGAGATATTGCCCGCGAAGCGCAGCGCTTCGCCGGGAAGCTGGAACAGTATTGCCTGCGCGCGCCGCTGGATTGGTTTAATTTTTATGACTTCTGGGAGAAGGGGAAGGAGTAAGAGACATCCTTACTGATTCTCAGCGGTCCACTTCGCCCAAAACAATATCCACGCTGCCGAGAATAATGACTGTATCGGCGAGCGTTTGCCCAAGGCACATGTCTTCCAATGCCGTCAAGTTAATCAACGATGGCGGCCTCACCCGATAACGGTAAGGGTTGGCGGTGCCATCGCTTAGCAAGTGAAAACCGATTTCGCCTTTCGGCCCTTCGATGCGTGCGTAGGCCTCGCCTGCTTTCGGGCGCAAACCGCGGTTTTTCGCCTTAGGGTCGAGGAAGTCGCCCGACGGCAAATCTTTTATCGCCTGCCGGATGATTTTCACGGATTCGTGCATCTCCAGCATCCGCATCATGTAGCGGTCATAGGTGTCTCCGTGGTCGCCCAAAGGCACGCGGAAATCAAAGCGTTCGTAGAGCGAGTAGGCATCCACTTTGCGCACATCATAGGCGACGCCGCTGGCGCGTAGCATCGGCCCTGTGATGCCGGCTTGCACGGCGAGGGCACCGGAGAGCACACCGACGCCCTGGGTGCGGGCTAGAAGGATTTCGTTGCCGGAGAGGAGCGCATCTTGTTCATCAAGGTAACGCGCAAATCCGTCGTCGAGATAACGCATCAACGCCGCCAGCCAATCCGCCGGAACATCCGTGCGCAGTCCGCCAAAGCGCATGAAATTGCACATCATGCGTGAACCTGTCAGCGCCTCGACCATATCCAGCAGGCGTTCCCGTTCGCGTAGCGAATACAGCAGCGGCGTGAATGATGTGCCGAGGTCGTTTAACAAAAACCCAACCAGACATGCGTGATTCACGATCCGCGTCACTTCGCCCAAAATGATGCGCAGATACTCGGCGCGTTCCGGCACGGCGATGCCTGCCAGTTTCTCCACGGCGTGGACATAGGCCCAGTTATTCGTGAGCGAGCACAGGTAGTCGAGGCGGTCGGTGTAAGGGATAGATGCGAGGTAGGAGTTTTGCTCGGCGATTTTTTCGTGATTGCGATGCAGGTAACCGAACACGGGTTTCAGCTTTACGACGACCTCACCGTCGAGCGCGACGTTCATGCGGAAAACGCCGTGCGTCGAGGGGTGGTGCGGCCCCATCGAGACTTCCAGCAATTCGCCATCGGGCGACCAACCGACTTTGTCGCCGGAGAAACCGCCAATGGCCGTGCCTGTGGCGACGGCACTGACGGGGTGAACCGGTGGCGACAGGGGCGCTGCGGCATCTGCCGGGGCGGCAGGTGGCGCATCCGGCCAGTGCTTCTTAGCTTTTTCGAGCACCTTGTCGTGGGGCGTCGGCTCCCATTCGTAGTCATCCGGCTCGACGTAGTCCTTGCGCATCGGGAAATCCACGAACTCATCCCACATCAACAAGCGGCGCAAATCGGGGTGCCCGGTGAAAACGATGCCAAACAGATCATAGACTTCGCGCTCTTGCAGCTCGCATGAGCGCCAAACAGGGGTGAGCGACGGCACCGACGTGTTTTCGCTTCTGTCTTTCGTCCGCAGCCGCAAGACGATCAGGCGCTTGTCTGCTTTTTCGACCGAATACAGGTGATACACAGCTTCGAGGTAAGCTTGTTTTGGCCAGTCAATTCCTGTGACATTGGAGCAGAAATCGAACCTCAAGTCCGGGGCATCGCGGAGGAAAGTGGCGACGGCAACGGCACTTGTGTTATCGAGCAAGAGCGAGTGTTGCCCGGCGGCACCGGTGTCGTTGACGAGTGTGACGGCGGCGGCGGAAAATTTTTCCGTGATTCGTGCGACGATTTCTTCGAGGGAAAGGCTCATTGTTTAGTTTCCAGTAATTGTTTAAGCTGCTCTTTGTTTGGTAAAACAGTCATGTAACGACTGGCGAAAATCGAGTATATAAGGGGCTTTCGGGAGATCGTGCGGCTTTTCGATAATTTGCCCTTTTTCTGCAAGTGCTCTAACGCCCTCTTTATTGCGGCTCAGTGCCAGGCGTTCATAAAGCGAAGTGTCGAATTGGCGTTCCAGTTCACGGAGGCTCCAATTATTGGCTTCGGCCTCAATTTCATAAAAGCGGCGTTCTGAGGGGTCTGGGATACACATCAATTTGAGGGAATGCGACCAACTGAGGTTGAAATCAGGGACTTGCGCATTTTTCTCGGAATCTGATTTCTTGGCAAGTTGTTTATTTTCAATAGATAGCAATTCAGCAGACAGTGTCTGCTGAATTGGGGACGATTCGTTGTTTTCGTTTTCTCCGAAATTTATCAACGGTGTTGATAAATTTGGTATAATTTTTTCGGAAGATAAATATTCCTTGTCTGCGCCTTCATTCTTTGTGCTTATTGTTTGAGTTTGCCCTGAATATATTTTGAAAAAATATACCATTTTATAGAGGTTTTGCACAGAAAAGCCCTTTCCAAATTGTTTTGTCAACCGAGTGGAGAGTTCTGTCAAAATTTCCTCTCCGTATTCCGCCCTATTGTCACCGTTTTGCTCTTCTTCAACAATCAGTCGTCCTATTTCGTAATAGGTATAAACCATTGTCCGGTTCACATTGCGAACGACGGACGACCTCGCCTTATCTAAAAGGTCGTGGATTTTGCCGTAGAAGTCGCC
>JAITXH010000035.1 GCA_031284845.1 Puniceicoccales bacterium
CACCTCGTGCGCCTTGAGCACGGTAAACGCTGCCATGTAGAACGCATACATGATGCCGAACTGGACGGCTCCGATAGATGCCAGGCACGCCCCCTGCGCAAGCGACACTTGGCGCGGGCGCCAAAAGGGGAGAAATACGAGCAACGCCAAACCGATGCGCAGTGCCGCCAGAGCCGTGGGATCGAGTCCACCCAATTGCACTTTTATGAGGCCGAAAGAAAGCGCCCAGACAAATGAGACAAAGATAAGATAAATCATGAAAAATCAGAACATGCGGCCTGGCGCGCAGTTATGCACCAGCCCAACGCCGGAAGGGAAAGAGAATGGGGAAAACGCATCGCAAGAGGAGAAGGAGGACAAGTGTTTGCCGGGAATGTTTCTCCGGAGGCACCCCGGTGAATCGCAATGAAATGCGGACAGGATTGCATTGTCTCGATGCCGGAAACCTGTTTTTCTTCCCGCTCGCATGCACACCCTTTTCCTTTGTTCAGGGAACTACTACCGCAGCCGGTTTGCGGAAGCGGTTTTCAATTTTCACGCCGGGCGGCTCGGACTCCACGCCCGCGCATTCTCGCGGGGGCTGGCTACGCATCTGGTGGCTCACTTTGCAGAGCACATCTCGCCCAACGCCGAGGTGGCGTTGGCCGCACGCGGCATCCCGCTTGAATGCACCGGCCCGCGCCCGCTGCAAGTTTCCAACACCGACCTCGCCCATGCCCACCACATCATCGCGATGAATGAGGAAGAGCACCGGGTCATGTTGCACCTGTTGCACCCGGGCTGGGAGGAGCGTGTCGAGTATTGGCACATCCTCGACACGGACTCAGGGCTCCCGGAATCCGAATTGCCGCGTCTGGAAAAAAGAGTCCTGGAGCTACTCGTCCGCATGGCGTGATGTTTTTCGCTTTCCAGCATTGCTCCTTTTCTTTCTGTTCAGCGCATGGACAACACATTTTCATCTCCTCTGACGGAACTGGCCCGCCGCCGCCTGCTTCCCATCCTCACCGTCGAAGACCCGGAACACACCGGCCCGATCGCCGACGCGCTCATCGCCGGCGGCTTGCCCTGCGTCGAGTTGACCCTGCGCACTCCCGGTGCCCTGGAGTCCGTGAAACGGCTGGCTGCCCGTGGCGGCCTGCTCGTCGGTGCCGGGACCATCCGCACCGTGGATCAGGCAAAAGCGGCGGTGGACGCAGGCGCTAAGTTCCTCGTCTCCCCGGCGTGTTACCCCGGCGTGCTGGACTGGTGCCGCCAAAACAGTGTCCCCATCACTCCGGGCTGCGTCACCCCGACAGAGATCGAGTTGGCCCGTTCTTACGGATGCGAAGCGGTAAAGTTTTTCCCGGCGTCCAACTTCGGCGGTGCCGCCACCCTCAAGGCCTACGCCGCGCCGTTGCCCGATGTGAAGTTCATTCCCACAGGCGGCATCTCCCAGAAAACGCTGCCCGAATACCTCGCTCTCAAAAACGTCCTCGCTTGCGGCGGCGGTTGGTTTGCCACCGTGGATGATTTGAAAAACGGGCGTTTCGCCGAGATTGAGCAGCGCGTCCGCGAGGCCGTCGCGCTTGTATCCGGCTTAGCTGGCAAATAACTCGCATCCTCGGAATAAAGAACAACACTTCAGTCCTCCCAAAAAAATCACCCCGCTCCAGGCACATGTTTGAAATCTTAAAAAAACTTTTCCCCTGGAAAAAGAAACCAGTCATCAATGAACCGATTCCCGTGGAGCGGCAGCCGGAGACCAAGCCGCCCACAAGCAAGAAAGACGAGGAATGGATCGGCGTAGATCTGGACGGCACACTTGCACGCAACGATGTTTGGCTCGGGCACTCCCACATCGGCGATCCGGTGCCGGTGATGATGGCTCGCGTGCGTTTCTGGCTGGATGTCGGCCTGACGGTAAAAATATTTACCGCCCGCGCCTGCGACCCGGATGCCATCGAGCCGATCAAGCAATGGATGGCCAAACACGGCCTGCCGGAGCTTGAAATCACCAACGCCAAAGATTTCAACATGATCGAGTGTTGGGACGACCGCGCCGTGCAAGTAGTGCAAAACACAGGGCGTCCCTTTCTCAGCTCCTCCATCATCGGACGCCCCCGCGTCCCCATGTTGCCGCAGGAAGTGCCCACCCAGACCTTTTATCCCGCGCCGCCTAAGTTTCAGGAAAACTAGCAGAGCGGGGCGGATTCTCGCGAAAGGTCTGAATGCGCAACGGAGCAAACCGCCGCCGGAGCAGCGGTTCAGGGAGCGCGGTCAAAGAAGTTTGCTCAAGTGCGCGAAGCTGCTTTCGGCTTGGGGCACGGTGCCGCACTCCACGCTGATGACGATGTCACGCGGGGCGCGTTTGCAGATATCAATGATGCGCTTCCAGTCTATGACGCCTTCGCCGCAAGCACAGCCGACGGGAGTGCCGGTGACTTTGCCGCGCTCGGCATCAGATTGGGAGACGGAGATGTCCTTGGCGTGAAGGTGGACGAGGTTGGGGAGGACATCTTCGAGCCATTGATAAGGGTCGTGGTTGCAAAGGTAACTGTTGCCGGTGTCGAAGTTGATGCCGATGGACGGGCTTTGGACGAGCTTGAAGATGCGGTCAAGCCCTTCGGGGTGCTGCGAATATTGGGAGTGCGGCTCAATGCCGATCAGGATGCCACGGGGTTCCGCGGAGAGAGCGGCTTCTTTCAGCGAATAGCGCATCAGGACATAGTCTTCGGCCTCGGTCGTCCAGTCGGCCTTGATGCCTTCGTCGGTATTGACGACAGGGGCGCCGACTTCGGCAGCGTAACGGATAGCTTGCTTGAGGTATTCTGTGCCGATTTCGGGTTTACAAAGGGCGGTGTGCGTGGAGAGGCCGGAACAGCGGACGTTGAATTTTTCGCAAGCGCGGCGGATGCGGTAGGGATCGTCGAGCATGGAGACGCTGTGGAAATAGCGCGCTTCGCTGAGAAGCTCGCGACCCCAGTGAACCATAGGTTCGATGAAGGGATATCCAATTTCGGCGGCGGTCTGAACGCCCCATTCGAAGGATTTGTCGGCGGAGCGGACAAATTCCATATTAACTCCAAGGGAAACTTTGCTCATAGAGATGGGTGTATTTTGAGTGTTGAGGTGAACGGGCGGGACTTGTTGCTAGCGAGTAAGTGGATGGCAAATCTTTTTTCCAGGGGCACCGGAGCGGGTAACAAACGATGCAACATTCCCCTGCTACCATTGTCGAAACACACCTGCCCCGCACCGCGCCTGTCTGCACGAAGCAAACAACTCTCATATCCACATAATGACCATGAAGGACACCCAAAAGACAAGTTCGACGGCGACGACTCGCCGGGATTTTGTAAAATCTGTAGCGCGCCTCTCGTTCGCCGCCATCGCCGCCCCGTGGATAGTCCCCGCAGGCGTCGTGCGTGCGCAAACCGTCCCCGCCGCCAACGGGGCACCGGCAACAGTCCGCCCGGTCCCGTCCGGGCGTGTGACGTTCGCGCTCATCGGCAGTGGTGCCCAGGGGAGAGACGGCATGGGCTTTGTGTTGCGCAATCCGGCGGCGCAGGTCATCGGCGTTTGCGATCCCTTCAAAGACCGCACAAAAATGGCCCGCAATCAGGTGAACTCCCATTACAAAAATCAGGATTGCGCGGCATATGGCGATTTCCGCGAGCTGCTGGCCCGCAAAGATCTCGACTGTGTCGAAATCGCCACGGGCGATTATTGGCACGTCCCCATCGCGCTCCACGCCGTGCGGGCGGGTAAAGATGTGTATATCGAAAAACCGCTCGGCGTAGCGATGAAATGGGCATGGGTGCTCCGCGATGAAATCAACAAGCGCAAAACCGTTTTCCAATTTGGCACATGGCAGCGCTCGCGCCCGTTTTTCCGCAAAGCCTGTGAACTCGTGCGCAATGGCGTCCTCGGTGAAATAAAACGTGTTGACGCCTGGAGCGTAGGTCTCGCGAGTGACCACGGTGGCCTCTTCAACCCGAAAAGCGAGATGCGCAAAAGGCACCTCGAAACGGCGGAAATCGGCATCCCGGCACGGCTCGATTTTGAGATGTGGCAAGGGCCGGCCAAACGGATGCCATTCACAAAGGCGCATTTCGGGCATCACATCATTTTCCATAAGTCGGATTACGCAATTGGCTACATCGCCGGCTGGGGGATTCACTCCGTGGATATTGCGCAATGGGGTCTGGGAACGGACAACACGGCACCGGTCTCGTATCAAGGCACGGGACGCTTCCCGGATATTCCGGGGCATTTTGACACTGCCGCCACTTGGGACGTCGAATGCAAGTATGCCAACGGGACTGAGATGCACTTCATGGAGCTTTCCGTCGCCCAGCCTATCGTCAAAAAGTATTTCCCCCACATGCGCGACCACGGCACGACCTTCCACGGGGAAAACGGCTGGATAAGTGTTGACCGCACGACGATGACAGCGAGCAACAAAGCGTGGGCCAAGCTCGACTTGGGAGGACAGGCGACACGCCTTCATGCCAGCCCCCAAAACGATCAGTGGGCAGACTTCATTGCGCGGGTGAAAGACCGCAAGCCGACGGTCAACCCCATTGAAAGTGCAGTGAACGGAGACACGATTTGCCACCTGTCGAACATCGCCGTCCACACGGGCCGCAAGATTACCTGGGACCCGGCACGCGAGGCGATTGTCGGGGATGCCGGTGCCGAGGCGTATCTGGATCGCCCGCTCCACGCACCGTGGACGCTCTGAAGGAGCACAGCGGCTCTCCTCCCGGCTAAAGACCTTAGAGTCCACTAAGGTCTCCGGTAGCGCTGACCTAATGGAAGCCAATATCTATGAAACATTTCTTCTTGTTTTTGCTCACCCTCCTTTCCTGCACCTTGCAGGCAAAGGAATACCACGTCTCACCGACGGGGCGCGACAGTCACGACGGAGGCGCAGCCACCCCTTTTCAGACGATTGGAAGAGCCGCGCATGAAGCCCTCCCCGGAGATACCGTCACTGTCCACGCCGGGACTTACCGCGAATGGGTCAATCCCCCGCGTGGAGGAGAAAGCGACGCAAAGCGCATCGTCTATCGCGCCGCGCCCGGAGAACGTGCCGAGATAAAAGGCTCCGAAGTCATCCGCACTTGGGAGAAAGAAGGCGATGGCGTCTGGAAGGTCGTGTTACCCAACACATTTTTTGGCGATTACAACCCTTACGCCGACCTGATATACGGCGATTGGTTCAACGCCCACGGGAGAAAGCACCACACCGGGGAAGTGTTTCTCAACAACAAATCGCTCTATGAAAAAGAGACTTTGGCAAAAGTGAGAAATCCCGAAATAAACGCCAAGCTCCGGGACACCGAGGGCGCCAGATACGTTTGGTATTGCGAGACCGACGAAACAAAGACGACCATTTGGGCAAACTTTCACAACTACGACCCCAACAAAGAACTTGTGGAAATCAGCGTGCGCCGGACTTGTTTTTATCCGGAAAAGCCGGGAATCAATTATCTCACCCTGCGGGGATTTCATATCAGTGAGGCCGCCACGCAATGGGCGGCGCCAACGGCGGAACAAATCGGCATGGTCGCCACTCACTGGAATAAAGGCTGGATCATCGAAAACAACATCATCAGCAACTCCAAGTGCAACGGAATCACCTTGGGAAAAGAACGCACCACAGGACACAACGTCTGGTTGCAAAATCGGGAAATTGACGGCTCTTTACATTATATTGAGGTGGTATTCCGCACGCTGAGAAACGGCTGGAACAAAGAAAACATCGGCTCGCATGTAGTCCGGAACAATGAAATTTTTGCCTGCGAGCAAACAGGCATCTGCGGCAGCATGGGAGCGGCATTTAGTATCGTGGAAAATAACTATATCCACGATATCTGGACGAAACGCCAGTTCTCGGGAGCAGAGATGGCCGGCATTAAATTTCATGCCGCAATAGACACCCAAATCCGCAAAAACCGCATCCATCGCGTCGGGCGGGGGATGTGGCTCGACTGGATGGCGCAAGGGACAAGAATTTCGCAAAACGTGCTCTACGACAACGATGTCGAAGACCTTTATTTTGAAGTGAACCACGGCCCTTACCTAGTGGACAACAACGTCCTCGCTTCCCCGTCAAACATCTGGGACATGTCCCAAGGCGGGGCATTCGCTCACAATCTGTTTGCTGGAAACATCCACAGCCGCCCGGAGAAAGGCCGCTACACGCCCTACCATTTACCGCATCAAACCGATGTCGCCGGACTCTCCATTATCCCCGGCGGCGACAACCGCTTCTACAACAATTTATTTGTCCCCGCCTCGCTGCATAAAAAACCACCCTTCGGATTACTCGCTTTCGGAAAAATGCCCTATAAATCATTTGCCGATGGAAACGCGTATTATGGACGGGCCATACCATTTCCCGGAGAAAAAAACGCCCTCCACCTCCCGGATTTTAATCCCGATTTCCAACTCGAAGAAACTGCGGACGGCGTGTTTGTGTCATTTTCTCTACAAGGGATAGACAAATTGCACACAGAACTTGTCACCACGAAACGTCTGGGAAAAGCGAAATTGCCCAAACAAGCCTACGAACACCCCGACGGAAGCCCCATTATTCTGGATAAAGATTATTCAGGAAAGCCCCGCACGCAGCACCCGGTCCCCGGCCCGTTTGAAGAGCGGACAGAAGGGCGCTTGCGGATAAAAGTCTGGTAGTGCGGAAATCTTTTGCGCCGCCCGACTGCTTCCCCTAGGACAATTCGTAGTTTATGACATCCGCTCCACAGCTGCAGCCACCTCCGGCCAACGCCCCCGATACCCTCACCGGCGTCCTTGAGCGCATCGTCTTTTTCAACGAAGAAAACCATTACACCATCGGCGAACTCAAACCTGAAGCCCCCGGCGGCAACAGCAGCACCGTTACCATCACCGGCACCCTCCCCGGCGTCCAGTGCGGCGAAACCCTCGAGCTGCACGGCAACTGGGTCACCCACCGGGAACACGGGCGCCAATTCAAAATCAACACCTTCCGCTCCACCCTGCCCTCCAGCGTTTACGGCATACGCAAATACCTCGGCAGCGGCCTCGTCCCGGGCATCGGCAAAACCTATGCCGAAAAAATCGTCGCCAAATTCGGCGAACACACCTTTCAAGTCATCTCCGAACAATCCGCCCGCCTGCGAGAAGTCCCCGGCATCGGCGCCCAACGCGCCAAGGCCATCAAAAAAGCCTGGGACGACCAAAGCGCCCTGCGCGACGTCATGGTCTTCCTCCAGACCTACGGCGTCACCACCGGACAATGCCTCCGCCTCGTCAAAACCTACGGCGTCTTCGCCCGCATCATCCTTGAGACCGAACCCTACAAAGTTGCCCGCGAGATAGACGGCATCGGCTTCCGCACCGCCGATAAAATCGCCCGCAACCTCGGCCTCGCCACCGAAGGCACCGCCCGCCTCGAAGCAGGCATCCTCTACGCCCTCGGCGAACTCGAAGAAGAAGGCCACACCGCCCTTCCCTTCGAGAAACTCACCACCCACGCCGCCGGGATACTCGAAGTCCCCGCAGACAAAATCACCGCCACCCTCCACCGCCTCACCGCAGCCCGCCAGCTCCTCCCCTACCGCGACGCCGCCGGCACCGAATGGCTCCAATCCCCACCGCAAGCGCGAGCCGAAGAGGAAATCGCCGCCTGCGTGGACCGCCTCCTCGCCCACCCCGGCAACTTTCCCCCCATCCACATTGACCGCGCCCTCTCCTGGGCGCAGGACAAAGCCGGTTTCGCCTTTGCCCCCGCCCAAGCCGAAGCCGTCCGCACCGCGCTTGCCAACAAGTTTTCCATCCTCACCGGCGGCCCCGGGACGGGCAAGACCACCATCCTCAGCGCCCTCTGCGCCATCCTCAGCGCCAAAAAGACGCGCATCCTCCTCACCGCCCCCACGGGCCGCGCCGCCCAGCGCATGAGCGAGACCACCCACCTCCCCGCCTCCACCATCCACCGCCTCCTCAAATACGACCCCGAACAAAGCCGCTTCATCCACGACGCCAGCAACCCCATCGCCGCAGACCTCCTCGTCGTGGACGAATCCAGCATGTTGGATAACCGCCTCGCCGCCGCCCTCCTGCGTGCCATCCACGCCCACACCCACCTCCTCCTCGTCGGCGACGTTAATCAACTCCCCAGCGTCGGCCCCGGCAACGTCCTCCAAGACCTCATCGCCTCGCGCCGCCTCCCCGTCACTACCCTCAACGCCGTCTTCCGCCAGGGTGCCCGCAGCCAAATCGTCCTCACCGCCCACGACATCCTCCAGGGCCGCATCGAGCTACCCGCCACACTCCCCGATCCCGCCGCCCTCGACCCCGCCGCCGAACTCCAATTTATCACCGCCACTAGCCCGGAGCACTGTGTCGCCCAAATCACCGCCCTCTGCCAGCACCACCTCCC
>JAITXH010000012.1 GCA_031284845.1 Puniceicoccales bacterium
GAGGCAAGTTTTCCATTTACGTGTTTGCGATTAATGCCGGGGATGATGGGTGAGTATTGAGGGAAAGTTCAGAGTGAATACCACTACGGTTCTAGAGTCCCCGAACATCCCGTTGTTCGCCGATTGCGTCAACCAGCAAAGATTTGATGCTCGGGCTTCCGTCGCGCCAACCAATCGAGTGTCCACGCCCTTATTATTCAGAAATGCCAAAAGCACCTCGCTGCATAAGTAGAACAGGTTTGTAACCTGTTCACCAACGCGGTGCGCGGAGCAGCGGACTATTTTTCCACCTGCTTGCGCAGAGATGTTCGCGAAAGTTACCAAGAAGAGCCGCCGCTCTGTGCGACGGGAGACTTGTATTCCCGAAGAAAGTCTCTGTTGCGCACCCTCAGCGTTCCTCTCGCAGTCGCACCCCCTCAGGCATCACTCTGCATAGAACTGGCGTATTTTTTCGACGTGGCGACGGACAGTTCCGTTGTCCAGTAGTTCTCCGGCCAAGGCGATGCCGTCGCGCACGGTGGGCACGCGTCCGGCTATCCAGAGCGAGGTGGCGGCGTTGAACACTATTGTATCCCGCAATCCTTTGGGTGCTTCGCCGTCGAGGAAGTGCGCAAACAGGATGCGGTTTTCCTCCGGGTCGCCTCCCAGCAGTTCTTCGCGCGGGCGCGTTTCCAACCCGAAATGAGCCGGGAGCCATTCGCCGCGCACTTCGGCCAGTTCGCCCACGCCGCAGACATGGTTCACGCCTGCGGTGGCCAGTTCATCCAGGCCGCCTCCCTCGCGCAAGGCGCAATGGCAGACCAGCCCGCGGCGCACGCCGAGGCGCGCCAACACCGCTGCCAGCAGGTCCACCCACTGCTTTGAGAATACGCCGAGCAGATACATGGGCGGGGAGACCGGGTTGATGAGCGGGCCGAGGATATTGAAGACGGTCTTGAAGCCTTCTGCCGCGAGCGCCTTGCGCACGGGCATGAACGCCTTGTAGGTCGGGTGAAATGAGGGGGCGTAGAAGAAACAGTAGTGTAGCTGCTCCAGTGATTGTATCAACTTGGCGTCGGGCACTTCCACGGGGACGCCGATCCCGGCGAGAAAATCCGCGCTGCCGGATTCCGATGTGATGGAGCGGTTGCCGTGCTTCATCACATTCACCTCTGCGGCGGAGACAATGAGACTGGTCGCGCTGGAGATGTTGAACGTGCCCGACTTGTCTCCGCCTGTGCCCACGATGTCTATGGCCACGGCGGGCATGTGCAGTCCGTCCACATGGCGGGCGAGGTCGCGGAAGGTCTTGGCAAAGGCGAACACCTCGTCAACGGATTCTCCCTTGAGCGTGAGTGCCCGCAAAAAGCGTTTTTTGCCGTCGAAGTTTTCATTGGCATCTGCGAGCCAAAGCGCCATTTGCGTGGCTTCGACTTCGTCCAGCGAGACGCCGGCTTCTACTTTTGCGGAGAGTAATTCCCAGGGGATGTCTGCTTGCATGGTGGAGCGCAGTGAAACGGCGTGGGCGTTTCTGAAAAGCTGAAAAACATCAACTGGCATATTTCACAGAGATTCGCCCACCTTTGCCTGGCTTTCCAGCCGTTTGCCGCCGGCTGATTCCGCTCCACTCGCAAAATGTGCTGGGAGTGCTGATAGCGATATTGCGCCGCTTGACTTGCGGGAGCCTTCCGCCATCGTTCCCGCCATCATGCTGCTCGTCATAGACAACTTTGATTCCTTCACTTACAACCTCGTCCAATACTTCGGGCAGTTGGGGGTGGAGCAACAGGTGTTTCGCAACAATGAGATTTCCGTCGAAGCGGCTCTCGCGCTCAATCCTGATCGGGTGATGATTTCTCCGGGGCCGTGCTCGCCTGTCGAGGCTGGAGTGAGTCTCGACATGATCGGTGCATTTGCCGGGAAAAAACCCATCTTGGGCGTCTGCCTTGGGCATCAGAGCATAGGGCATTATTTCGGCGGCAAGGTAATCCGTGCTCCGCAGCTCATGCACGGGAAGACATCCCCCATCCACCACCACGATACGGACTTGTTCAAGGGAATGCCCAACCCGTTTCGTGCGACACGCTACCACTCGCTCATCGTCGAACGGGAAAGCCTGCCTGACTGCCTGGAAGTGACCGCCGAGACGGAAGACGGCGTCATCATGGGCCTGCGCCACAAGACGCTTCCCATTTACGGCGTGCAGTTCCATCCGGAGTCTTTCGCTACGGAGAACGGGCTGCGTCTGCTGGAAAACTTTTTGACGCTGTGAATCCGGCCATCCTCCACTTGTATCTTGTGACCGATGCGCCGGAGCGATGCCGCTTGGGCTTGCTCGACACCGTTGCTGCGGCTGTTGCCGGAGGTGTCACCTTGGTGCAATACCGCGCCGTGCATCCGCGTAAACGTGCCTGCTATGAAGAGGCACGGGCACTGCGCGAGCTGCTTAACGCACGCGGTGTGCCGCTCATCATCAACGACCACATTGATCTCGCGCTGGCTGTGGATGCTGCCGGGGCGCATGTCGGGCAACGGGATTTGCCGCCGGAAGCGGCGCGGCGCCTGCTGGGGCCGGGCCGTCTCCTGGGCCTGTCGGTCAATAACGCTGTGCAACTTGCCGCCGCCGATTTTTCCCTGCTCGACTACATTGGCATCGGGCCGGTTTTTGCCACGCAGACCAAGGCGGATGCTTCGCCTGTGGTGGGCGTGGAGCGGCTTGCGGCGTTGGTGCAGCAAAGCCCTGTCCCGGTCGTCGGCATAGGCGGCATCTCTCAGGGAAACGCGGCTTTGGTGCGCACTGCTGGCGTCGCCGGAGTGGCCGTAGTGTCGGCCATCTGCGGAGCTGAGGACCCGGCGGCAGCCGCGGGGAGATTGCTTATCAGCTAACGGACGGGCGCGGGTCGCGCCTCTCCGGTTTGTGTGACTCCGGGGTTCAACCCGGCAATTCGAATTCCACGAGCACCGGGCAGTGATCGCTCATGCGCACGCGCGGCACTTCGCTGAAGTTCACCCGGAAGGCCGCCGGTAAAAAGATGAAATCCAGTTTTCGCCTTGGCCATATCGAAGGGAAGGTGGGAGAGCTGACCGGGTAGATACGGTAATCCCCGATTTGGCGCAGCGCATCGTCAAACTGGCGGACTGCATCCGCCTCGCTCCGTGGCCCGCAGTTGAAGTCTCCGCAAAACAATGCCGGGAGTCTTCCCGGTGCGGCGGGCAGTGCGTGGATGTGGGCGATCAGCTGTTCGAGTTGATCCATACGTCGTGCGGCGGAGCGGAAGTCCAGATGCAGGGTCACCACGGGCACGCAGGCATCGGTGCCGATTTTCAGTTCTGTGTAGAGGAATCCTTTTTCGCCGAGCGTGGCTTTGCCGAATGGGAAATTTTGCCAATGCGCGATGGGGAAACGGCTGAGCAATCCGTTGCCATACGCGAGCGGGAAGGGGCCGCCGCGCTGGGTGTTCACGCCCATCACGCCGAAGGGATGCCCGGTCTCCATTTGAATCGCCGTGAGCTGATTGCAATGCTTCGTCCAGTGCGACGACATGTCCACCTCCTGTAATGCCAGTATGTCCACTCCGGCATCGCGGGCAAATGCTCCGAGCGTCTTCAAGTTTTTACGCAACCGATGCTGCGAGACGAACCCCTGATATAGCGACAGGCCGCGCCCGTGGGCGATATTGAATGTCATTAACCGGCAGCGGATACTCATGGCAAAGGTAACGGATTCTTCTTTATTTCTGTGCACTCACAACTCATTTTTATCCGTGATGACTGTAACCCGGAAATCTCATAGAAGGTGGAAAAAGATTACTCAATTTTTTGGCCGTCTGCCGTTTGTGATTTTCGCTTCACACCGCTCAAGGTATGCCCCTGAAAACCGCGAGCGGTGTCCGCGGCAAAACTCCGGATGCCACCTCTCCGTCTCGCATGGGATTTGCGGGGCCATCCCCGTCTTGCCGGACTCCATCGGGGACGTCGCAGACGCCCGGTGGATTCGCGCACTTGAGGAAATCGTCCTGCCCAATTGGCAAATCGCCCTCGGGCTTATCATGGCGTTCATCGTTGCCACGACTATGCTCAAGCAGCGCCGGCGGCAGAGCAACATTGTCGCGTGGACGCTTTTCATTCTGTTTTTCCCGGTGATCGGCTCGCTCTTCTTTCTGCTCATCGGCGGGCGCAAGCTCAGGCGGACAGTCGAGACCAAGCGGGCCATTAACAGCCTCGCCGGTGTGATCACCCGCGATGATGAAGATTCCGGGCCTCCCAAGCCTGAGAACGGGCACGAGTTTATCCTGCTCAACGATGAGGACGGCACCGCGATGTGGCATGCGTTATGCCGCGAGATAGACGCCGCCCGGACGAGCATCCACATCACCACCTACATCCTCGGGTGCGATGCCGTGGGGCGCGACATCATCCGGAGATTGGCCGCCCGGGCGCGCGAGGGCGTGCAGGTGCGCCTGCTTCTGGACGCGCTCGGAAGCTGGGGCGCGAAGTGGCGTATATGTGCGCCGCTTATTGAGGCGGGCGGGCATGTGCAGCGCTTCATGCCCGTGCTGCCCTTTCTGAGCCGCAATTCGGCAAACTTCCGCAACCACCGCAAAATGGCCGTTTTCGATGGCCAGCGGGCTATTACCGGCGGGCAAAATCTCGCTATCGAATACACCGGCCCTGAACCGCATAAAAAGCGCTACCGCGACTTCAGCGTGCTCATCAGCGGTCCGGTGGTCGCGGAGTTGACGCGGATTTTTTTGAGCGATTGGTGCTTCGCCAACGCCGAATCCCCGCAAGCCTACAAGGGGCAATTGCTGTTTGACCCGCAGCCAGCCGGCGCGGTGCGCATTGAGGTGGTGGGCGGCGGTCCCGACGAGCCGCACGATCCCGTATGGGAGCGTTTCGTCACGCTCATTCAGGAATGCCGCAAGGAAATCACACTTGTGACGCCGTATCTGGTGCCCGACGAGGTGCTTTTCCGTGTCTTGCTCTCCAAGATACGCTCCGGGCGCAAGGTGCGCCTCATCCTGCCGCGCAAGTCCGACCATCCTTTTTTGGACCTGGCCCGCCGTCCGTATTTGCGCGCCTTGCACAAGGCGGGTGCCGAGGTGCTGCTTTTCCAAAAAGGTGTGCTGCACGCGAAACTCTTCATCATAGATAACAGCATCGGCGTGGTCGGCTCGGCCAATCTCGACATGCGCAGCCTCTTTGTGAACTTCGAGGTGGCCACTTTCATTTATTCGCCCAACACGGTGCGCCGCCTGCGCCTGCTGGCGGATTCGCTCGCGGAGGATTGCGTGCCCTACGCCGGTTCGCCGCTGGAGACGCGCAACTACCGCAACCGTGCGTTGGAGGCGCTGGCGCACATGGTCGGCCCGCTGCTGTGAGCGCGGCTTGATGCCGTGCCGTCACTCGCCGCGGATGCGGGCCTTCATGGTGCGCACCGCTTCGCCTATGCCGTAGAGCACGGCGCGGGAGAGGATGCTGTGCCCGATGTTAAGCTCGTGCAAATGGGGTAGGGTCAGCACTTCGCGGATGTTGGTGTAGTTGATGCCGTGCCCGGCGTTGACGGCGATGTCGAGCAGGGAGGCTTGTTCGGCGGCCCGGCGCAGGCGGAGCAATTCTTTTTCGCGCAGGGCCGGGTCGTAGTAGGCGTTGGCGAATGCGCCCGTGTGCAATTCGATCCACGGAGCGTGCAGCTCGGCGGCGACGGCGATTTGTGTCGGGTCGGGCGCGATGAAGAGGCTGGCCGGGATTCCGGCGTCGTTCATGCGTGCTACAACCCGGGCCACGTTTTCCCGCCCTGCGATGAGGTCGAGACCGCCTTCCGTGGTGACCTCGCTCCGGTTTTCCGGGACGAGGCAAACGCAATCGGGGCGCAGCTTGATGGCGAAGTCCACAATGGCCTCGTTGCAGGCCATTTCGAGATTGAGCCGGGTCTGGATGTTTTCCCGCAGGCGCAATACATCGCGCTCCTGGATGTGGCGCCTGTCCTCGCGGAGGTGGACGGTTATTCCGTCTGCGCCTGCCTGTTCGGCGAGCAGGGCGACGAGGACTGGATCCGGCTCGACAAACGCGCCGCAAGTGCGCCCGGCATCACGGAAGCGGGCCTGCCTTAGGGTGGCGGTGTGGTCAATGTTGACGCCGAGGAGAATTGTGCTGCGTGTCATGCGGGCAACAAAAGCGCAAAAGCGGATGGAGGGTGAAGAGAAAAATCTGCCTGATGTCGCATTCCTTGACACCACACAGTCGAGAGGGCAGCCTGCGCGCTCTTTTCCTGTTTTCATGGCAGAGTCTCTTCCAATCGGGCAACCGCCGCTGTCTCCATGGCGCATGGGCTGGGTGGCCGCCCGCGCCAATCTCATCCCGGGCTTGATTTTGCAAGCAGTGGCAATCTCGTTGCTGCTTGCCTACTACAATAGCGCCGCCGTGGCCGGGTGGTTGCAGGAGGTGGGCAATCTCAAAAGACAATGGGGCTTCCTCTACACCGCCATCTCCGCTTCGGTGTTTTGCGGGTTGATTCCCTGGCTGTTCCGCATGGCGCTGCCGCCGTTGCGCCCGCGTCGCATCGTGGGCGAGTTGGTGTTCGGCATGGTGTATTGGGGGCTGATCTGCATGGTCGCCGACTCCTTTTATCAGGTGCAGGCGTGGCTTTGGGATTCCATCCAGGGCGTGCAGGATGCCAACGACTGGTATGTCGTAGCTATCAAAACGGCGTGCGACATGCTGATCTTCACTCCGATCATCGCTGCGCCGTGCAATTCCATTTCCCATTTGTGGAAGGAAAAAGACTTCTCTTTTAAGGCACTGAGTGAAGCGTTGCGCGGGCGCTGGTATCACAGCATTGTCCTGCCCAATCTCGTGCCCAATTGGATGGTGTGGACGCCCGGCATCGCCGTCACTTACAGCCTGCCGTCCCTGTTGCAATTGCCCATGGCCAACCTCATCGGCTGCTTTTGGGCCTTGTTGTGCATCACCATCGCCGCAGGCGGAAAAACAAAAAAATGAACCGCGCGGGCGCGTGTTTGGCGTTTGCCTGTTTTGAGAAAACATCCAGCGTGCGTCGCGTAAATCACAACATCATATGAGCCTCCGCATCGCACCCAAACATATCCCTGAAATTGACCCCGCCTTCGTTCCCGCCGTCCTTTGGAACAAGGCCTACCGCGAGCTTGCCGCCCGCACGCCCGGAGCCGCGCCCCTCACGCTCGCCCTCGCCCGCCCCGACGGGACCGCCTCCAGCTTCCGCACCGTCTCCCTTCCGCACACCGCCGAGTTTTCCGCCCTCAACAAGATCTACGTCGAGCGCATCGTAAAGTTCCTCCTCTGGGCGCGGGGCGGGCACAAAGTTTTCCTCCACGGCTCCCACGCCGTCCCCATCGCCGCCCTCTTGCGCGACATCTATCGCCCCGGCGGCGAACGTGCCTTTGACTACGATTTCGTCAAAAAACTCTTCGACACCGGGATCGAAATCGTCGTCGCCGAAAACGAAAGCGATCTTCCCCGCGACGCCACCGCACACCTCCCCCTCGGGCGCAATCTCGACGGTTGCCGCATCGGTTTCGACCTCGGCGGCAGCGACCGCAAATGCGCCGCGCTCATTGATGGCAAGGTCGTCTTCTCCGAGGAAGTCAAATGGGATCCTTACTTCCAGCCCGACCCCCAATACCACTACGACGGCATCCAGCACACCCTGCGCCTCGCCGCCGCGCACCTCCCCCGCGTGGATGCCATCGGCGGCTCTTCGGCGGGCGTCTATATCAATAACACCGTGCGCGTCGCCTCGCTCTTTCGCGGCATCCAAGACCCTGCCGTCTTCGAGAGCCGCGTGAAAAACCTCTTCCTCGACATCGCCAAAGAATGGCACGTCCCCTTTGAAGTGCTCAACGATGGCGACGTCACCGCCCTCGCCGGCTCGATGAGCATGGGCCAAAACGCCGTCCTCGGCATCGCGATGGGCACCAGCGTCGCCGGTGGCTACGTGGATCCCGCCGGGCGCGTCACAAACTGGCTCTCCGAGCTGGCTTTTGTCCCGCTTGATTACCGCGAAAACGCCCCCGCTGACGAATGGTCGGGCGACCTCGGCTGCGCCGTCCAATACTTCTCGCAGCAAGGCGTCGGGCGTCTCCTCCCGCTGGCCGGTATTCAGCTCCCTGCGGAGATGAAGCTCCCCGAACAACTCGAAGCACTGCAAAAGCTCCAGGCCGCGCACGACCCCCGCGCCCGCAAGGTCTATGAGGCCATCGGGATTTGTTTCGGCTACTACCTCGCGCTCCTCACCGAGTATTACGAATACGAACACCTGCTCATCATGGGCCGGGTGACGAGCGGCGAAGGCGGCGCAATCATCATCGAAAAAGCGCGGCAAGTGCTCGCTGATGAATTCCCCGCCTTGAAAATCAACCTCGTAGTCCCCGACGAAAAGGACAAGCGCCACGGGCAGGCCATCGCCGCCGCCAGCCTTCCGCCCTTGGCGAAAAAGTCCTGAATCGCTCTTGGGCGCAGATGCTCTCTGCTTCTCGCGGGGGCATAAAAAAACAGACGCCGTTTTCACGGCGTCTGTTTTTTTTCTGAAATAAATTTTCAGTCCTTGCGTGCAAATGCGGCGTCGAACGCGGCGGCAGGTGCTTTTTTGAAGTCGAGCTTCTTGGTGAACGCGGCGGCTTCTGCGGCACCGAACTCGCGATCCATGCGCCCGTCTTCCCATTCGATGGAAAGCGGCCCGTCGTAGTTGATGTCGTTTAGCGCAACGATGATGCTTTCGAAGTCCACACCACCGCGGCCCGGCGAACGGAATTCCCAGAAACGGCGCGGGTCACCAAACGAGGTGTGTCCGCCGAAGACACCGGCACTGCCATCACCCTTGCCCCACCACACATCTTTGATGTGGACGTGGAAAATGCGGCTGGCGAGCACGCGGATGAACTTCACGTAGTCCACGCCTTGATAGGCGAAGTGCGAGGGGTCGAAGTTGAACCCGAAGCGCTTGTGCCCTTTGACGGCGGCGACGGCGCGTTCAGCACTGGCGAGGTCAAAGGCGATTTCGGTCGGATGGGCTTCGAGGCCGAAGTTGGCGTTGACGCTTTCGAAGACGTCCAGAATCGGGATAAAGCGTTTGGCGAAGTCTTGAAATCCTTTTTCCCAGTATTCCTGCGAAGTGGGCGGAAAGGCGTAGAGGCTGCCCCAGATGGACGAACCCGTGAAGCCGTTAACCGTGACCGGCTTGGCTTTCTCCGCATCGGTGCGGCCCGGGCGTGCATCGAAGAACTTGCGGGCGGCTCTGGCTACGGTTTTCGTTTGCTCGGCAGCGCGTTGGCGGACGCCCTCGGGATCGCCGTCGCCCCATACTCTCGGGTCGAGGATTTCTTTATGGCGCTCGTCAATGGGGTCGCAAATCGCCTGTCCTGTCAGGTGGTTGGAGACGGCGAAACTGTCCAGCCCGTTATCGAGCAGGAGCGCCCATTTATCTTTGATATATTTATCGGATGTAGCGGCTTGGAACGGATCGAAGTGATCGCCCCAGCAGGCGAGTTCGAGGCCGTCATAGCCGAAACTCTTGGCTTTCTTAACCAAGGTCTCCAGGGGTAAATCGGCCCATTGGCCGGTGAATAGCGTTACTGGTCGTGACATGTATGTACGTGAGTTGATGGTTTTCTGATGGAGTGAAAAAACGAACGACAGCAGCTTGATAAGTCCGGTTCCGCTTGGCAATAGAACTTTAACCCTGAAATCCGCCCCCGGCTAAAGTGCTCTTTCTCAGATTACCCCGTATTCCGCATGAAGGATGCGGCTTAACTCCACCATTGCCAAGGCTTCCCGCAGGGATTGAATGCCGCCCCTTTCTTTTTTACAGTTTAACGGCACAACTCACAACCATGACTTCCGCGCAAATCCGCCAGTCCTTCCTCGATTTCTTCCACTCGAAGCAGCACACCCTCGTGCCCTCTTCGAGCCTCCTGCCCGATTCGCCCAATCTGCTTT
>JAITXH010000043.1 GCA_031284845.1 Puniceicoccales bacterium
AGGAGTGTGATTTGCGGGACGACGCCGGAGAGGGCGACGTTGCGGTAAAAGATGCTGGCGTAGCCGGAGAGGGCGGCGACGGCTTCCTGAATGCGTGCGCCACCGGAGTCGTTCAAACCAACGACGGGGACGCCGATTTTTGCAGCGTAGTCGAGGAGGTCGCAAATTTTCTTGGCGTGTATCTGGCCGAGGGAACCGCCGGAGACGGTGAAGTCCTGGCTGAAGGCGGCGACTTGGCGTCCGTTCACATAACCGGTGCCGGTGACGACGCCGTCATAGGGGAGCGGTCTTTCCTTTTTCTTCGCAGAGCCGTCGTCTTCGAAGACGGGACGGATGTAGGCGTTTTGGGCGTGTTGGCCAAATTCCTGAAAGGTGTCTTTGTCAAAAAGGATTTCGAGGCGTTCGCGGGCACCGTGAAGGCCTTTGGCTTTGCGGGCGGCGAGCTTGTCGGCGCCACCGGCGTCACGCGCCGTGGCGCGGCGTTTGCTGAGTTCTGCGAGGAGTGCTGGATCTATGGACATGTTGGAAAAAGTGAGACGTTAGAACTAAGATCTAAGAAGTGTGATTTGCGGGTGATGAAGAAATAAGAGCTAAAAACGGCGATAGCGGATTTCTCCACCTCTTAGTTCTGAGCTCTTAGTTCTGCCCTTCCCTTACGCGGGCTGACAAAGCTCGGTGAGGACGCTGCCGGTGCTCTTCGGGTGAAGGAAGGCGATGAGCTTTTTATTGGCTCCGGGCCGGGGGACTTTGTCAATGACGGCGACGCCTTTGGCGGTAAGCTCGGCGAGCTTTTCAGGCACACTGTCCACATCATAGGCGATGTGGTGGATACCGCCGCGACCACCGTTTTTCTCGATGAACTTGGCGATGGGGCTTTCCGGGGAGGTCGGCTCGAGGAGCTCGAGGTGGACTTCGCCGATTTCAAAGAAGGCCGTGCGGACTTTTTGGTCGGCGACTTCCTCTTGCCCGTGATACTTGAGGCCGAGGACATCGCGGTAAAACGGAATGGCTTCCGCGAGGCTGGGAACGGCAATGCCGAGGTGGTCTATTTTTTTGAGAGACATAGTATGAGTGTGTAAGTGTGCTTAAGTTGAATATGTTGAGAAACAACATCATTAAAAGCGAATGAGAAATTACACAGTTTCCGGCAAAGTATAAGTTTTTTCCGACGTATTTCTTCTTTAAATTAGAAAAACTTATCTATCCTAGGATTGGAGTAATAAGTTTTATCCACCACCGATAGAGGAAGGGAACGCCCAAGGTGACTTATTTCATTCTCTCAAAGCACCCGTATTTTTGTCCTGAATTTGGAGCCGATGGAAGCGCAAGATCATCGTTTTCCCAATGACACGTATCGTATGGACGAGGAGAGCGAGCCAAGCCCTCTGCCCTACTCCCTCTGGGCCGGAAAAGTCAGCCGCGAACCCGCCCACCGTCACTCCGAATTACGGATGTTGCGAAATACGCGACTGGCCGCCGCCATTTTCGGTCTCAGCCAGTTCCCCGCCACCGCCACTTTTCCAAAACAAGTGCCTTATTCCGGACGGAAAATCGCCACACTTCCTCCGGCATAGCCGAGATCTAATGTAAGCTCTTTTCCAGGGCCAAGTTCCAATACTTGCTCGGTTCTTTTTATATCACGGAATTCTTTTTTCACGTTGGGTCCATCCACCCAAAGTTCGACTTTGTATTTACCAGCCGGAAGAAATTTTCCGGTGTCCAACGTGACCTGCCTTTCCTGCGGGTTATTCATGACGCCGAGAAACCATGCGTCGCCGGAACGCTTGGCAATGGCAACATAAGACTCAGGGGTGCCACCGACAAATTTAATGTCATCCCATGTGGTCGGGACAACTTTCACAAACTCGGAACCGGGTTGCCCTATCACAAAACTCGGATGGTCGCAAAAAATAGTGAGCGGGCTTTCATAAACGACAAATTTTGCCAATTCGCAGGCGCGAGTGTTTCCCACGCTGGCAGGCGGTTTCCGTATTGGGCGTTTGACATTGTTAAAACCGCCCGGGGTATAATCCATTTGCCCTGCAAGCAGGCGCGTGTAGGCGAGTTTTACATTGTGATCGGGATTCATCTTTGCGGTGAATTTATAATACTCATTTCCCATGACGGCCTCGCGGGTGATCATGTTGGGATAAGTCCGGATAATCCCGTCCGGCTTGTAAGCCCCGTGAAAATCCACAAGTAATTTGTTTTCGGCAGCGCATTTAATAACGTCGAGATACCAGTTCACCATCTCCTGATCGTCGCGCTCCATGAAATCTATTTTCACTCCGGCGACACCCCATTCCGCATAAACAGGAAATGCTTTTTTATAAGCATCGCCGCGCGAAACATCTCCGCTGTGCATCCAAAGAATGATGCGGACATTTTTTGATTTTGCATAAGCAAGTATCTCTTGCATATTGAGTTGTTTCGCTTCTTTGATAATATTCGCTTGGGGGGAGTTGAATTTCCCATACCACTGCCAGTCTATGAGCATGTAGGGCCAGCTCATTGTGGAGGCGAAGTCTATATATGTTTTTATAACGGGCATAGTCATCTTAATATCTCCGCTCCACCAGTTATCCCATGCGCTCATCCCCGGCTTTATCCACGATGCGTCGGCAAGAGCACAGGGATCGTTTAAATTCTGAATGATTTCCGATTCAATCAAGACACCCGGATTGGCTCCGATGAGCGCTACACGCCACGGCGTTTCGATATCGCCCTCTGAGCGAACTTTCACTCCGTCTTCTTTTTGATCGGGAAGCGGAGAAAGTTTCGTAGTGAGGTGACTTTTTTCTCCATTAGTTCCAATGTAATAACCGGGGTAATTTTTTATTTTTGCCTCGACTATTGCCACCCAACAATCCTCTGCATATTTCAACAGAAAAGGTGTGCCGGCTATCGTTTTCTCGTCCACATAGTCGAGAGATTTTTTGCGAAATTCGTCTTCCTGTCCTGATGCGTATTTCTTGTAATTGGCAACCCATACCGTCGGATTGCCGGGAATGCGGAACGTCGTCGCCTCACGGGTGATCTCACGAAGCGGGACAAAATCATTTTTATATAATTTCTGTTTAAAAGCGAGGCCATCATCGAAAAGGCGGAAGATGAGGTCAAACTGCCGCGGTTTTTCCGTCTTCTCCTTTACGCGAAGGGTCAGTTCATTGTAGTGGTCACGGATTTTTGCGTGTTTGCTCTTTACCACAGGAGTCCAAGTTTCGTCGTGTGCGGTCCGCCGGACTTCGACGACGCCCAGATTTCCGAGCAAGTCCGGTTCGTTGGCAAAAGTGAAACTCCCGACATTGGACTTTTCAAAGATCGTCTTGTCTTTGAAGAAGGCGGCGTATTGAAGTTTTTGCCCGGCGTCGTCAATTTCGACGCGGATCGCCCCGTCAGGCGAGGCTACCGAGTAGATCTCAGCCTGAAGCGGGACTGTGCAAACGAGAGCAAGGAGAAATGAGAGTGAGTGAGTGAGTTTCATTGGGAGAGTGAGTAGCGGGATGATTTATCAGAAAAAAGTTTTTAATCCGGAGGGCGGAAGTAGCTACGGACGACAAGAGCTTTGGCAAGTGGATTTTTAGCAAAACCGGAAAAATGCTCTCAAGCGAAACGTAGTTCTCTTCTCGATACAAAAATGTGTAACCCAGCTTTGCGACATAGTGTTCTGGTGTTTTAAAATGATTTATCGCCCTCCGTGATTATCGCTTTGGCCGGAGTTGTCGCACGAGTGCGATTGCTTTCTCTGCCTCCGCCCTCGCTCTGTCCGGTGCGTCAGGGATAGCGATCACGGCATTTAAATCCGCTAACGCCTTTTCTGTGTCTCCGCTTTTCCTGTATAAAAAACTACGCCAAATAAGTGCTTTCGCTCTTATTTCACCTGATGCAATGGGTGCAGTAATCACAGTAGTCAAATCGGCCAATGCCTTTTTTTCATCTCCGTTTTTAACTTGAACGATACCGCGCCTAAGCAATGTTCTAGTTTTCGTTTCTCCCGATATTTCTGGGATTGTAATTATGGCTTCTAAATCATTCAATACCTTTTCTGTGTTTCCGCCCTGTTCATATAAAAAACTACGTCTAAGGAGTGCTTTCTCTCTTATTTTACCTGATACGCCGGATGCTGTAATCACAGTGTTTAAATCGGCAAATTCCTTTTCCTTAGCTCCAATCCCAAAATGAATGATACTGCGCGCCAAAAATGCTCCAATCTTCGTTTTTTCTGATACTCCAGGCATCGCAATCACGGTATTTAAATCAGCCAATGCCTTTTCAACATTTCCGCTTTTGCTATAGACCATGCCGCGCACAATAAGTGCTTGTGCGTTTGTTTCGACTGATAAAACAGATGCCTTAATCACAGCATCTAAATCATTCAATGCCTTTTTACTACTTCCACTTTCGGCATAAACGAGTCCTCGTCCTAAAAACGCATTTTCCTTTTGTGTTGCAGAGGCATCGGGTGAAAAAATTACAATATTTAAATCTTCTATCGCCAACAAATATGATTTTATTTTCGCATAGCAATGGGCACGCGCTAACAATGTATCCAGTCTAATATTTTCCAAAAAATTTGCCGTTGCCAATACCGCAGAATAATCGGCAATTGCCAATTGGAACGTTTCGCTTTCCAGATGGATGAAAGCACGAAAATGGAGCATAAGCGCCTTTTCAATTTTTGAGCTGTCTGATTTCTCAATAAAGTCAGAACTAAGAGCGATAGCTCCTTTGTAATCTTTTGCGTCTTTCAAGGAAAATGCTTGCGAAAGAATCTTCAAAAATTCGTCTTTCAGCTTGGTTTCACTCTTTGTTGCATCTCCGGGGATGCTTTTTCTTTTTAAGAGCTTTTCCAATTCATCCAAAAAAATGGCGGCATCCGAATCTTTTTCTGTGCGGGATTGTAGAAAGCGGGTTCCCTCCACGCCCTCCGTTTTTGCCACTTGGCTGTCGGTCGCAACGGGAGCAGGAGGCGAGGCGGTGTTTGCGCCTGCGGTGACCTCACCGAGAGCCGCACAAAACGCGAGCAGAATGGGAGCCGGGTAATGCGCGAGATTCATAATTTGTGGCGGCCTGGTGGTAGAATTGGAGAAGAAAAACGCAGAATGAGAGGTAACGCCGTTTATCCACGCAACACGGCATCTACGCGTGCGGTGAGGGCGCGGGGGTCGCTGGCAAGTGTGGCGTCAAACGCGGCAGAGCGACGTCCGAAATCTTCGTGGAAAAGATGCACCGTGCCGTCGCGGAAATGAGCAGCGAAGGCCGAATGGCATCCCGCGCCGAGGCGGGCGAGAAATGCACGCTCGATAGTGACGGCTGTGGCTGTGGCGGCGTCGCACAGGGCTGAGAAGTAAGCCGCATCGCAGGCGCGGGACTGCCAGGCGATGGCCCCCTGCCCTGCGGCGGGCACCATTTTGTCGAGTCCCCATTCCTCAAAGATGAGTCCCGGCCACGCTGTAATGCCGAGACGCGCCAACCCTGCGGCGGCCAGGAAGGTGGCGTCGGCCTCGCCGCCTGCGGCGAGTTTGCGCAGGCGGGTGTCCACGTTGCCCCGCAGCTCGGTAAATATGGCGTGCGGGAAGATGGCTTGCGCTTGGGCGCGCCGCCTCGGGCTACCGGTGGCGATGCGCGAGGGGACGGGCACCTCTTCGCGGCGCACGAGGACGTCTGCGGGGTTGGCCCGCGGCAGGAATCCGGCCAGTGCCAGCCCTTGTGCCATTTCTGTCGGCAGGTCTTTGGCGCTATGCACGGCGATGTCGCCTTCTCGGGCAAGCAGCGCGTTTTCCAGCTCCGAGGTGAAAAGTCCTTTTCCGCCGGTTTTTTCAAGCGACCATGCCTGCTGTCGGTCACCGGTGGTGACGAGTATTTTTATCTCCACCCGGCAAGCGGGAAGATTTTCACCAAGCGTGCCCGCGCTCAATTCCGCCTGGCGGCGTGCGAGCGGGCTGCCCCGTGTGAGCAAAGTGCAAGTGTTCATTTTACCCTGCATACCTCATGAGTGTTTGCCCGGCTTTGCCAAATTCTTTCCGCTCCCAGTGAAATATGCGTGGGTAAAAACCGCTTGACGTTTCACCCATCCGGCTAAACTTCTCCAGTCTTATGATGGAGGCAGCAAGTGGAATGCCTCCGAGGTTACATTTTCACAAAAATACAATACGGATGCGGCTCACACAATACACACTTGGCGCTTCGCGGCTGGCTTTCGGGATTTGCATAGTCCTGGTTTTTTTTGCGCTCGGATGGATAAGCGCGACGATGCTTAAATTGGAGTCGTCGGTGTATGCCGCCCGCCGCCAGTTCAACCACGAGCACAACATCCGCCTCGTCCTCTGGCACATGGAGGCAGAGTTGATTCAGTGGTTAGCCGGGGAAAATAACCAGCCGCATTTCGCCTATACCTCCTTTCACACCGCGGCGCGTCCCCACAATTCGTTGTTGCGTGCGCCGCGTGAAGGCGAAGCGCTGGCGCGGTCTCCGTTTTTGCAGTCTTCTTCGAAATTGATATACCTGCACTTTTTCATCACGCCATCCGGCTATATCACTTCGCCAGAGGTGCCGCCGCCCGGATGGGGGGAAGCCGCTACGGGAATAGCCGGCCCGGCTGCGGCCCGATTTGCGACTTTGTGCAAAAACCACGACGGGACGAATTTCCAAGGTGCCATCCTCATTGGGCAAAATCAGGCCCGGCAAAAATACACCCAGCCCATCGCCCTCACCCTGCCCGCAGTGCAAGCACCCCAATCGCCTTTTGTCCTCCCGCCGCCTTCGGAAATATTCAAGCAAACAGGTTCTACCTTCAGACAAGTGGACAGGGCCAATGAACCTGTCAACCTGCCCATCGAGAACGACAGCGACTCCGGCATCTTGAGCTACACAGGGCGCATCTCGCCGTTTTATCCTGTCTGGCTGGATGGCGAACTTTACTTGTTGCGCAGTGTGGATACCGTGGGGCAAAGCGATTGCATTCAAGGCATTTGGCTGAACTGGCCCGTGCTTCGGGATGCGCTCCTAACACACGCGAGCGGACGCCTTCCGGGTGCCAGCCTGCGGCCTCCATCGGGGATAATGCTCGATACCGATTCGCCCGATACCCAAATCAAGCTGGCTACGCTGCCGTTGACACTGGTCGTGAAGCCACCCTTGCCCGGAGAGACCGTGCCATTGTTTTCCGATGCCCGCATCCCCCTCATCGCGTGCTGGCTTTTTGCTGCGTTGGCCATGGTAGGCATCGGGGCACTCTTTCTCGGCGCAGTCTCGCTCAGTGAGCGCCGTGCCTCCTTTGTTTCCGCTGTCACTCACGAGCTGCGCACCCCGCTCACAACTTTCCAGCTCTATACTGAGATGCTCGCCGGGGGCATGGTGAGCGAGGATTCGCGCAAGAGCTATGTGGAAACACTGCATACGGAAGCACAACGCCTCAAGCATCTTGTCGAAAACGTGCTCGGATTCGCCCGTCTGGAGAAAGGGCGCGATTTGCGGCGCATGGACATGCTGACCGTCAGTGAAATTGTAGCGCGCATCGAACAACGCGTCCGGGACAGGCTGGAAAAAGACGGCATGGCGCTGGAGGTAGATGTCCCCGGAAAAACTGGCGAAATTTTACTGCGGACCGACGGGACTGCTATCGAGCAAATCTTGTTTAATCTAGCCGACAACGCTGCAAAATACGCAGCCGGACCGGAGGGTAAGGCACGCTTGCATGTGTCTGCCGAAACGGACGACGAATACGCCAGATTTGAGTTTTCCGACAACGGCCCCGGCATCCCGGCATCCGCGTTGAAAAATTTATTTCAGGCATTCAGCCGCTCGGCGGAAGAAGCCGCAGGCAACAAACCCGGCGTAGGCCTGGGGCTGGCCTTTTCAAAGGAACTGGCGCGACGGCTCGGCGGAGATTTGGAGCTGCTGCGCACCGGGCCTAACGGCTGTGCCTTCGAGCTGAGGCTTCCCATAGCGGAAGAAGGAGAGTAAGGCAAACAGGTCTGTCGGGCTACCCGAACTGGTGCTTCATCAGGGCATAGACACAGGCCAAGCGGCCCATGGGGACATCCCGCGCCAACCCGCGCCGGAGCGGTTCGCCCCAGATGGCCTCCACTTCGACAGGGCGTTTTTCCAGATAATCAATCAAGCTGGACGGCTTGTAAGCTCCCAACGCGCTGATGGACCCGAGCTGCGTTTCAATATGCTTGTCCGGGATATCCACATCATAAGCCGCAGCCGCAGCCTGCACTTCACGCATAAGCCCTTCCACAAGCCCGCTCAACGGGACACTTGCGCAAATCCGGTCGGTAGTGATCCCGCCGCCGAGAATGGTGAGCGCATTAAACGGGATGTTCCAGCAAAGCTTGAACCAAAGCGCACGCTCCAGCGAGTCCACGGCTTTGCAGACGAGGCCAGCTTCGGTAAACAGGGCAGCGAGCGCATGTATGCGCGGACTGGCGGGGCCAACGGCGGCGGCAAGTTGGATCTGCCCGGGAATATAGCTTTGAATCACCCCGGAGGCCATGCGGTTGATGCAGACAAAGCAAACGCCGGCGGCAACATTATCTGAAGCAAAAAGCCCTGCCAGCGTCTCCACATTGCCCATGCCGTTTTGCAAAGTGAGAAAGACCGTGCCGCGCACCGGATCGTTAAGCGGCGGCAACAATGCAGGTAACAACGCATTGGCCGTCGTCTTGAGGGCGATGATGACAAGGTCGCACGGGCCGATGTCATCCGTGCCGACATGCGCATTCACCGCCTCGAGATGGAATTGGACGCCGGGCGCACTGATTTGGTAACCATTCCTGCGCACGACCTCAAAGTCGCTTCGCAGAAGGAAATGCACCTCGTGACCGGCCCGGGCGAGCATGCAACCGTAAAACGCGCCGACAGCACCAGCGCCTACAATGGCTATTTTCAAACGGCGGGATGTTTCCATGGTAAAAAGGGTGCGGAATATCCCCCGCTTCCGTGAGAAGTAAACACGGAAAAACGGCACAAGCCCGCATTTTTTGGTTGCCCCGCGCCCTCCGCCTGCATACACCCTCCTCTCGCTTTGCAGGGGATTTGCTCCCCGCGTGCCGGGACAGTAACGGTGCACGGAAGCGGGTCTTCGGAAAGCCAACCTAAACCAAACAATACTCCCATGAACAACGATAACATTCTCATCTCCGGCCTTAACCTAGAGCTGACTGGCGCACTGAAAGACACTGTCCACGAAAAGATGCTAAAACTGTTCAAGCACAACGACCGCATTATCCGCGTGACTGTTGAGCTTGAATACCAACCCTCTCACAAACACGAAGACGAATTTATCGCCAAGGCCCAAGTGGATGTGCGAGGCCCCGCGATCAACGTCAGTGTAAAATCGGACAACCTCTATAAGTCTATAGACACTCTCACCGAAAAGCTCATGCGGCAACTCCGCCGCCGCCACCGCCTGCTCAAAGAAAAGCGCAACCATCCGCACCTCGTGGACATCCCGGTGGAACTTCCCAAAGCCGTGCTGGCTTGAGCAATAGACGCAACGCAACCCGTTTCAAATAAAACACCGGTGCCTCTTCGGAGCACCGGTGTTTTGTTTACGG
>JAITXH010000046.1 GCA_031284845.1 Puniceicoccales bacterium
GATTGGGTAAGGTCAACCTTGGTTTCGGGCGGCGGCGCGACGACGGGGATGATGGGCAAATCGTATTTGCGGGCAAACTCCCAGTCGCGTTGGTCGTGCGCGGGGACGGCCATGATTGCACCGGTGCCGTAGCCCATGAGGACGTAGTCCGCAATCCAGACGGGAATGGGCGCATTGTTGACGGGGTTGACGGCGTAGCTGCCGCTGAAAACGCCGGTTTTATCTTTCGCAAGGTCGGTGCGTTCGAGGTCGGATTTGGTGCGAACTTTGGCGATGTAGGCTTCGACTTCGGCGCGTTGCGCGGGCGTCGTGAGGCGGGCGACGAGCGGATGCTCAGGGGCGACGACCATGTAAGTCGCACCGTAAAGCGTGTCGGGGCGGGTGGTGTAAATGGTGAGTTTTTCTACGGCACCGGTGCCGTCGGCGAGTGCGAGCGCAAAATCGACTTCGGCTCCTTCGGAACGGCCAATCCAGTTTTTTTGGAGACGCTTGGTGGAGTCGGGCCAGTCGAGGGCGTCGAGTCCGGCGATGAGTTTCTCGGCGTAGGCGGTGATGCGCAGCACCCATTGGCGAATGGGGCGGCGTTCGACGGGGTGGGAACCGCGTTCGGAGCGCGGGCCTTCGGGGGTGTTGAGGATTTCTTCGTTGGCGAGGACGGTGCCGAGCGCGGGGCAAAACCAGACCGGCTTTTCGTCCACGTAGGCGAGACCGGCTTTGAAGAGTTGGAGGAATATCCACTGCGTCCACTTGAAGTAGTGCGGGTCGGTGGTGTTGATTTCGCGATCCCAATCTATGGCGAAGCCGAGCATTTGAAGCTGGCGGCGGAAGTTGTTAATGTTGGCGGCGGTCTGGATGGCGGGGTGTTGGCCGGTCTGGATGGCGTATTGCTCGGCGGGCAGGCCAAAGGCGTCCCAGCCCATCGGGTGGAGGACGTTGAAGCCGTTGGCCTTTTTGTAACGGGCGAGGATGTCGGAAGCCGTGTAGCCCTCGGGGTGGCCGATGTGGAGGCCGGCGCCGGAAGGGTAGGGGAACATGTCGAGCACGTAGTATTTAGGCTTGGCGGTGGCGGAGTCGTCAGCGCGGAAAGTGTGGTGTTCGCGCCAGTGGCGTTGCCAGCGTTGTTCGATGGCGGTGTGGTCGTAGGCGTGAGCCGGTTCTTGGTCTTGAAACATGGGGCGAGAGGAAAACGAGATTCAGGAAATTAGAAATAAGAAACTGGCGGAAAGTGAATGAAGCGGCACAGTCTCACCGCAATATGCTGCACGTTATTTTGCACTGTCCCGAGATCCCCCAAAACACGGGGAACATCGGGCGCATGTGTGCGATTGCCGGTGCCAGACTGCATCTGATTCACCCGCTCGGTTTCAAAATCACCGATGCGCATCTGCGGCGTGCAGGCATGGATTACTGGCATTCGCTCGACATCCATCACCATGAGAACTGGGCGGCGTTTACGGCCAGCCCTGCGCGTCCACAGGGGCGACTCTGGCTGCTCTCCACCAAGGCGGAGAAGACGATTTGGGATGTGCACTTCGGTGCGGAAGACGGCCTCGTGTTTGGCAACGAAGGCTCCGGCGCTCCGGCGTGGTTGCACGAGGCAGTTGGCGAAGGCGGGCGCGTAAAGATCCCCCAGTTCAATGATGCGTTGCGCTCGCTCAATCTCTCCACTGCCGCTGGTATCGCCGTCTATGAGGCGTTGCGGCAGTGCGCGGCGAAGGAAGCAGTTAGTCCGCACCTTTTCACGGGATTGACGCAGCCGGGTGAATCCCTGTGAAATAGGCCCGTTGTCCTCTCGGTTTCACAAAAAACAAACAAATCCTCAGTTTTCCTATGCGCGCACTTATCCAACGAGTCACCAGTGCATCCGTCACTGTCAACCAAAGCATCACGGGAGCAATCGGGCGTGGATTCCTTGTGTTGCTCGGTGTCGAAGCGGGCGACGACGATACAGACTGTGTCTGGATGGTGGAAAAAATCACCAAACTGCGCGTTTTCGACGACCCCGACGGGCACATGAATTTGTCACTTTCCGAAGTCGGCGGGGATGTGTTGGTGGTAAGCCAATTCACCTTATTCGGCACGGTGCGCAAGGGCAACCGTCCCTCGTTTAACCGCGCTGCGCCGCCTGCGGAGGCGGAACGGCTGTATCTGGATTTTCTTGCTGCGCTCTCAAGCACGACCGGGAAACCGGTGCCAGCGGGAATTTTCGGTGCTATGATGGCTGTATCGCTGGTCAACGATGGGCCGGTAACACTTATGCTTGATTCCAAACGGCGGGATTTCTGAGCCGCGCATATCCCAGCGCAGAGGCACACTGATTAATACCGGGCAAGGTGAGCGCGCGAACTTACAAATCTAACACAACGCATGGCAAAAATTTTCTTATATATAATATAAAACGAGAGATTTTGTCGCGAATTCTACTTGTGTTCGGATTAAAAATATTACATATGAGAAATTATGGACACGCTTGAGATGGGTAAAGTTTTTCGCGAGGCACGAAAACGCCGGAAGCTGACGCAACGCGAATTGGCCAGTGCGCTGCGCATGAGTCCCGCGACGATTTCCGATTTGGAACGCGGTTGCATTCAGGATTTGGGGTTCCGCAAGTTGCAACGCCTGTGCGCCGTTCTCGCTCTCGAACTGCAAGTCGTGCCTCAAGCGGAAGAGACCTACGAGACGCTTTGGGCGAAGCGTAACGCCGAAGCGGAAACCGCCCGGCGCGAGACCGACGCGATTCTCGACCACTATCTTTCTGCACCTCCACAAGCATAACGCATCATGGCAAAAATTTGGACAAACCAGACCGCCGTCGCGGATTACCAGCGCATTCAAGGAGGCACAACCGCGCTCAGTTACCACGCCGGCGTTGATCTGCAAAACGCCGTTTGCGTGGCCATGCCGCCGCGCCCGGAACATTACGTCCCATTGGCCGCGAGCGGCACAAGAGGGAATCAATTGCTCCCTTTTTTTGCCATGAGTCTGCCGGAGGGAGGATTTCGCCAAACGCTCGACAAGCTCTTCCGGCAACGCTTGCCCGACTACGACGAAATGACCCTGTTGGAAATCGTTGGACACTCGACTATCGGGCGCGTCCGCGTCTTGCGCGACACGACGGAAACACCGCCGTTGCCACCCACGTTGGATGTCGCGGACTTGCTCGAACAACGTGGTGGCCGCGAACTCTTCGACGACCTCTTCACGCGCTTTTCCCATTCGGCGGGAGTTTCGGGGGCGCAACCCAAGCTGCTCGTCCGCAACAAAATTTCCGACTCGAAGGTCGCCGCGCATCTCACGGTGAAGGACGCCACCCACATCTTGAAAACTTTTGATTCCCGCGAATACCCGCACTTGGCCGCGAACGAATACCTCTGCTTGCTCGTTGCCAAAGAGGCCGGGCTTCCCGTGCCCGATGTCCGCTTGGCCAGCGACGGCGCGTTGCTCGCGGTCGAGCGTTTTGACCTCCGGGCCGACGGCACATTTTTGGGTTTTGAAGACGCCTGTTCGTTAGCCTTGCTCTACCCGGAGCAAAAGTATTCCGGTTCCTACGAACAGGTCGCCAAGACACTTTCCGCCCATCTCGCCCAAAACCCGGCGCGGTTGTTGGACGGCATGGCGAACCTTTTCAAAAATCTGGTGCTCTCGGTTGTCTTGCGCAATGGCGATGCCCACCGGAAAAACTTCGGGATAC
>JAITXH010000189.1 GCA_031284845.1 Puniceicoccales bacterium
CGCTGAATAACCAAAAGACCTGGCTGGGTGTAAAAGTGCTCGACGACGAACAACTCAACACCTTCAGCAAGGCACTTGTGGAGATGATCCGCAATCGGCTGAACTACCTGCATCCAGTCCGATATGAAGCTCCTGGCGTATCAAAACTTTGCCGTCCCTTCTTTTCTCTTGCCGAGTTCGTGAACCGGGGAGCGGATCCAGCCGCGGAACAAGGCGATAACCAGAAGCTCGCTTCAAAACTTGGAGTTATCCAGGCGGCATTGTTTTTGGCGGATAAGAATAAAGCAGGTATAAACAACAGTGCAGGAAGAACACTCCAAAAGGGAGTTATTGGAAATCTTGAGCGGCATAACGATAGAAATATCGGATTCGCCGATGCGGATTCAATACACTTCCCCACTTTGGGCGGAGACATGGTGCCCATCGCCACCAATGCGCCCAGCACGATACTGCAAGCCGACATCCTTCAGGCCATCGGTTCCCGACTCACCGCACGCTCGGACACCTTTATCATCCGCGCCTATGGAGATGTCTCCGACATTACGGGGACGAGGACCAATGCCCGCGCCATACTGGAAGCTGTCGTGCAGCGCACGCCGGAATACTGCGACCCGCGGGACAATGCCGATGTAGCACCCGGCGGCGGAATCGTCGAAAAACCGGGGCGCAATGAGACCGGCGGTTCTTTGGGCCGCCACGGATACATCGCCTCCGACTTACGGGATGACGGCGGCACGAACTCTGAATACAAGATCAACCGAAAAATCAATCTGCTCCTCGGACGGCGCTTCCAGATTATCTCGGTGCGCTGGCTCTCCCCGAACGAGATCTAATACCAACTCCATATCCCATCCCCCCGTTTTTTCAGGACTTCTTTTTTCCACTGTTTGCTCTCCCCCCGCGCCTTGCGCACGGGGCTTGTTCTTCTTTTCCTGAGTGCCTTTAGCACGGCTGCGACAGCGCAAACCGCAAAAGCACCGGCGATGTCCATCCAGATTGCGGTGATAAGCCTCGATGACCCAATCAGCGGACTTGGCTACGCCCAAGGGCAAAAGTTGATCCCGCTCGCGATACCGTCTGGCTACAAGCCGGCACCGGTGCGTTACAACGGCCCGGCCCCGCTGGTGCTTTACCGTGAGAGCAAGGATTTGAAAGGCAATGAGGTGCGGATACCAGTCACGGAGATACGCACACCGCAAAACACAGGTGCATGGTTTGCCGTCTTGAAACGTCTGCCCGGAGAGCGCGAGAGTTACGCTGTCTCCGTGATTCCAGATGACGCCATTCATCTTTCGCTGAACGTTTGGGTCTTTATCAATTTTGGGCAAAAGCCGCTCGCGGTAGATTTGGAAAAAGAGCGCACGATTATCGCGCCCGGCAAATCTGCCGTCTTCAAGATGGCAGACCAGCAAGAATACCGGAACGGGATGATTTACAAACAATCCGGCACCGAGTGGAAGCTGAGCTACGGCACACGATTTTTGCATTACGCCAACAAGCCGCGCACCTTCATCTTGCTTGATGACCCCGGTGACGCCGACCACATTTTGCTGAAAGCATTGAACGTGCTTCCTCCCAAACCGGAAAATGAAAAAACAGACGGGCGCACAACCACCAAGCCTAAAAACACTTCCGGGACGGCCTCAAAGCCTCCTGCCCGCCCCAAAAAATAGCGTGTGCACAGCGCAAGTCAGGTCTGGCGGACGGGAGAAAATTCAGGTTGCAGCCATTCAGGAAGCCTTGCTGGCGTGGTTTGAGGCGAATCAACGCCAGTTGCCATGGCGCACCGCGCCATCGCTCTACAAAACCGTAGTCTCGGAATTCATGCTCCAGCAGACGCAGGTGGACACCGCCCTGCCCTATTTTGAACGCTGGCTGCGCCTCTGGCCTGACTTCACATCACTGGCCACCGCCACAGAAGATGAAGTCGTGAAAGCATGGGAAGGCCTGGGCTATTACAATCGCGCCCGCAATCTGCGCAAACTCGCCGAGTGCCTTGCAGCCATGCCTGAACTGCCGAGCACGGCGGCGGCATGGCAAACGATGCCGGGAGTCGGCCCATACACCGCTGCTGCCATCTCCAGCATCGCCTGCGGCACACAGGATGCCGTCGTGGATGGCAATGTAGTCCGCGTGTTGTCGCGCCTGACCGCAGATGCACGCCTTTTCAGCGACAATGGAGCCGCCGTAAAGGCCATAGCCCCTCTAGCGCGAATACTCCTATACGAGAAAAATCCCGGTGCGCACAATCAAGCTGTAATGGAACTGGGAGCGCTCGTGTGCCGACGGCAAAACCCGCTTTGCACGGTGTGCCCTCTTGTATCCTATTGCGCGGGTGCGGCATCTCCCGAGACTTTCCCGAAATTCGTCCCCCGCGTTGTAGAAAAACTTTTTCTCAATCGCATTTTGGTGCTTCACGAAGGGAAGATTTTATTACAGCGCCACGCCGCGGCTTCCCGGCGGCTCTCCGGCTTGCACGAATTGCCTCTGGCGGCGAGCGGCATGGAGACAAGGCTCAAGGCAGGAATCCTATTAGGCACAAAGCGGAGGGCTATTTCCAACCAAAGCATCGAAGAAAAGATTTTCCGTGTGAATTGGGATCTGGGATTGGAAGCTGCCATTCAAAGTGAAATTACGCACACTTTGGTCTGGGTGCCTTTGGAAAATCTTGCGGACATTACGCTTTCCGGCCCCCATCGAAAATGGATCACACAACTTTTACAAAATAGGAATCGAGTCTTACCCGGTTAAGAAGAGTTTTCATTTTTTACCAACTTTTCAATCGAGCAACGCCTTATCCCATTTACGAGTAAAGACTTCTCTTTTGAAGAGACATTTTAGCCGCGGATACGCGTAGCAAGCAAAGCGACAGCGATTCCATGGCGCGAATGAGATACAAATAATTAAAATTCAAAAAATCTGGAGCGCAGCGGCTCTTATTCGCGCCATGGAATCGCTGTCGCTCCGCTCGGCACGCGTATTCGCGGCTAAAAATGGTTTATCTTCAGACCTTGATTGGAAATGATTCTTAAGGGAAAAATTTCGACGCAAATCGTATTAGAGGAGAGGCCAAAAACCTGTCCTGCTGTTGAGTTCTCCGCCTTACTTTTCGTCAGTTGGCGGTGGCAAGGAGACTGGTTCGCGGAGGTTGGGAAGAAGCCACTTTTGGACGAAGGCGAGGCTTTCGTTTTTGCGTTCAGCGTAGTCGCGCACTTGGTCTTCCGCAATCGGGCCGACGGCAAAATAACGCGATTCCGGATGTGCAAAGATAAGGCCGGACAAGGAGGCGGGAGGATTCATGGCATAACTCTCGGTGAGCGAAATGCCAATGCGCCGCTCGACATCCAAGACGCGCCAAAGGGTGGATTTTTCCGTGTGATCGGGACACGCAGGATAACCAATCGCGGGACGGATTCCGGTGTATTGCTCGGCGATGAGCTGCGCAGGAGTGAGGTTTTCGTCGGGGACGTAGCCCCAATATTCGCGGCGGATTTTCTCGTGGAGCCATTCCGTGGCGGCTTCCGCAAGACGATCGGCAAGAGCTTGGATGATGATGGTCTTGTAGTCATCCACACCTTTGAAGGA
>JAITXH010000135.1 GCA_031284845.1 Puniceicoccales bacterium
CGAACCTGTCTCAGACGAGCAGGCATTGCTCGCGAAGCTGCGTGCCCGCCGTGCGATAATAGCGAAAACGATGGGCAATATCCCCCAGTGGCAAGTCCTACACAATGCAGGTATAGAAGCCCTCGCCCGCGAGCAGCCGCTCTCCATCGAGTCCGCGATGGGCCTCCCGGGCATTACCGAGCGTAAGCGCAAAATGTTGGACGCCTTCATTGCCCTGATACGCAAACATCGTGGTATCGCATGATCCACTAGCGTAAGCGGATTGTAGTTTCGCTGTAATTCCCTGTTGATGGTCGAGAGGAGGACGCCAGCGATAACCCGAATGCCCTGTCCCTCTCTATATGCCATTTCGATTTGTTCGCACGCGCAGGCTTAGGTGCTTATAGGCTTTTGTCATCTCTTTGATCTTAGTCGGAGATGGAACTGTTGTGCCTCATTTTTGATTCAAACGCCGGACACCGCCACCCTCTTATCCGAAAAGCGCCTCAACATAGGCCTGAGTTGAGAAAGGCTGCAAATCATCCGGCTGTTCGCCAAGCCCAACAAAATATACAGGCAGCTTCAACGCCCGGTATATGCCCACCAGTGCGCCACCACGCGATGTGCCATCCAGCTTCGTGATAACCAAGCCGGTCAGACCAAAAGATTCATGAAAAACGCGGGCCTGCTCAATCGAGTTCGATCCCAGCGAACCATCCACCACCAGCCAGCGATGATGCGGCGCAGCAGGGTCGAGTTTTTGGACAACGCGCCCGATTTTTTTCAATTCCTCCAGCAAATGCCCTTTGGTGTGGAGACGGCCTGCTGTGTCGAGAATGGCCACGCTATGCCCGCGCGCCCGCGCTGCCTGCACCGTGTCAAAAGCGACCGCTGCGGCATCCGCGCCATGCTTGCTGGAGACAAGCTCTACGGAGAGCCTTTCCGCCCATACGTGGATTTGGGCATTGGCGGCGGCACGGAAGGTGTCGCACGCGCCGAGGATTACCTTGTGTCCGTCTTGCTGGAGCCGCCAGGCTATCTTGGCCGCAGTCGTGGTCTTACCTGCGCCATTCACTCCGATAAGCGCGATTACCTCAGGCCGCAATGCAGGATCCGGCTGGAAACGGCCCTCCGCCCCCACCAGCACGCGGGTAAGCACAGCAGCACCGATTTTCGCGGCATCCTGCCCGCGCAATGCCTTGTCTTGGCGGTAAGCAGTGCGGATTTCTTCAAGGATGTCGCCCGTGGTCTCTACACCAAAATCCGCGGCGTAAAGCGCCTCCTCCAACTCGTCCAGAGTCGCAGCATCAAGTTTGGCGGCAAAAAGACCGCCCACCTTGCCGAAAAATTTTTGCAGCGTGACGGTATTCTTGCGGAAACCCTCTTTGAACTTCTGGAAAAGATTGCCGAACATGAGAAAAAATAAGGTGCGCGAAAAACAGCGGTGGCATCAATCCGCCACAGCTTCACGCGAAGGACGGTTGAGCCGCGTCTTAACGCGATCCAATATCCCATTCACAAAACGTCTGGAATCTTCGGCAGAAAATGTTTTGGCCAGTTCGATGGCTTCATTGATGGTGACGACGGGAGGAATATCGCGCCTGAAAAGCAACTCGTAAACCGCAAGCCGGAGTATGGCCAAATCCACTTTGGCAATGCGTTCAAAGGCCCAATTCTGCGCGTAGGCGCGGATGGCCTCATCGGCGTCGCCAAGGTGCTCTATGACTCCGTAAACCAATTCCTCGGCAAAGACATAATGTTCGCGCTTACGCTCCTGACCGGTGAAAAAACGGCGCACGGATTCGTTCAAGTCTTCCGGGCGCGAAGCATCCCATGCGTAGAGGAACTGCATGGCGGCGATGCGGTTTTGGCGGCGGGGATTGGGAGCCCTCTCGGGCGGGGCCGCATCAGGGAGCCTGTCGCCGGGAGAGTCATTGGTGTTTTCTGCAGTCATGCGCGATACCGTGTTTTGCAATTTTTAGTTTTTGTGGAAAGGAGAACGTCCGTCGCCGAATTCGTCCTCATCGTCATCGTCGTCGTCAGCATCATCGCTGAACCCGGGAAAGCTGCCTGCCTCCATCTGCTGCTGCTCGGCCTCCAATTCCTGCTTATCTGCTTCCGCGTCAAGTGCCTCAAGGTAATCGCCAAGATGCACGCGATGCCAGGCCATTTCGAGTGCGGCATTCGCAAATTCTGCGCCGCGATCCATTGCGCCGGTGACGCGCTCTTCGGCCTGAGCACGATTATTCACGGTGAGCACACCATTGATGACCGGCACTTCACTTTGCAACGCGATGCCTTGCAAGGCGACTGCCGTGCTGTTGGCGAGCACCTCATGGTGCTGAGTGTCTCCGGCGATGATAACGCCCAATGCGATGATGCAGTCATACTCGTCGGTCTGTGCGAGCATGTTGACGACATAGGGCAACTCTGCGGCACCGGGCACGCGGAGCACCTTGATCGAGCTTTCCTGCACGCGGGCTTTGCGCAGGGTGGCGCGCGCACGCTTGATCAGCGCTTCGACGAGTTCGTTGTTATAGCGGGCGGCGACAATGCCAATATAGATATCGGCACCATCAACAGCGGAAGTAGCGGGTTTGTCCTGGCTCATATCAGTATCTGCGGTGTCAGTCTCTCAGCGGAATTGCACGTTTGGTGTGGTTTCGCGGTCCTCATCAAGGCGGATATTTTTTGAACACCCGGAGACGCCGGACGCAATCGTTCCGAGGAGAATGCAAAGCAAGAGTTTTTTCATGCACCTGATTTCTCGTCTCACGAGCGGAGAAGGTCAATAGGGGAAACTGCCGCCCAGGAGGTATTTCATCAAAATACCGGGCAAAGCCCGTGTTTCAGCTTTTCATGGTGCCCACACCTCGTTTTATTCGCCCCCTGATGTTCGAATCCCTGACAGATCGCATGGGCAAAGCCCTCCGTAACTTGCGCGGCGTGGGCAAACTTTCCGAGTCCAATATGACAGAGGCGCTTGCTGAAGTGCGCACCGCGCTGCTTTCCGCCGATGTGCATTTCAAGGTCGCCCGCGACTTCATTGACCGGGTCAAAACGACCTGCATGGGGCAGGATGTGCTCGCCAGCGTAAGCCCCGGCCAGATGGCCGTAAAAATCATCCACGACGAACTCGTGAAACTGCTGGGTGAAGGCA
>JAITXH010000192.1 GCA_031284845.1 Puniceicoccales bacterium
GCCCAGTCGTCTTCACTATCACCATCCGCGAAAGCCGATTAGCAACGGCCTTACAGCCTGCATACAGGCACAAAATAGCCCCGATGCTGGTGTTGCATCGAGGCTTTTGAATGGTGGGAGTAGCAGAACTCGAATCTGCGACCTTCTGCGTGTCATGCAGACGCTCTAACCAACTGAGCTATACCCCCGAAAAAGGAGGCCGCATCTTTTCGACGGCACGATGCCTGACAAGCAAATTTTTTCTTTTTTTCATCTGCCCGCTTCTCGAAATATGCGGCTACTGAACACTCAAGAACATCACAGCACCGTAAAGCAACGCGCCAAACGCAAACCAGTAAACGTAGTGATGTAAATTGCCCGTGTGCAATAAGCGGCGGCTCATCAGGCCCAATAATCCGGGCACTCCGGCCCCAAGCGCCCGCACCGAAAGTCCATTGATGAACAAGGTGTCCAAAAAGCCGATAGCATTGGCAAGCGGCTGCTGCACCTTCGCAATCCAAGCATCGTAGAACGTGTCCACCCAACGATATTCGAGTATGCGGTAAAGCCGGGGGAACTGCTCGCGCAAGCTGTCTGCGCCGGGTGTTTTGCGATAAAACCAAATCGCTCCGCCTATGCCGGCGACGACGATAACAAAACTGAGTGCGAGCATCGGCACGGCCTGCCCAGCCACTTCAATTTGACCATGCAACTCATGATACCTCCGCGCAAACGCACCCGCCGCGACACCGGGAATCAACGCCGCCTGCAAAAAACCTCCCGCGCCGACGACGGCAAAAGAACCGCATCCCAGCACAATCAGCGGTGCGGTCATCCACACTCCGCTTTCCCGGGCATGGGCGGCATGCCCACTGTTGGCCTTCCCTAAAAAAACCATCTGCAACATGCGCCCGATATAGAGCGCCGACCCGAACGCAGCCCCAAGTAACAGCGCAAATGCACCGTAATTGTGCTGCTGCAAAGCACCGGCCAAAATCATATCTTTGGAATAATACCCCGCCAGCCCGGGCAGAGCACACAGCGAGAGCGCAGCGACCAAAAACGCCGCCGCCGTCACCGGCATCCGTTTCCACAAGCCGCCCATCTTCGTCATATCCTGCTCGTGGTGGCAGGCGTGGATAAGCGACCCGGCACACAAAAAAAGCGTCGCCTTGAAAAAGGCGTGCGTCGCCAAGTGCAAGAGCGCGATTTCGGGCAAACGCAATCCGATCGCCGCCCCCATGAAGCCGAGATGAGACAGGGTCGAATACGCGAGGCTCTTCTTGATATCAGTCTGCCCCAACGCGCAGAACGCCGCCAATAACGCCATGGCAGCGCATGACCACAGCATCACGTCGAGCACCGGCGGCGTCAGCAGGAAGAATACCCGCACCATAAAATAAACCCCGGCAGCCACCATTGTCGCCGCATGGATGAGCGCCGACACGGGCGTCGGCCCCGCCATCGCGTCCGCCAGCCAAACGTGCAAGGGGAATTGCGCAGACTTCCCCAAAAAACCGCACATCAGCAAAAAGCCGATAAGTGTGCTCTTTTCCACGCCACCCGCCGCTACAGCCAACTCGGGCAGCGCTACCGTCCCGTAAACGGTCTGGCATAACACGATGCCGACCAAAAAGCCCAAATCGCCTACACGGTTTGTGATAAAAGCTTTTTTTGACGCCGCCGCCGCAAACCCTTTATCAAAATAGTGCGCGATGAGCATATAGGAGCTGAACCCGACCAGCTCCCAAAAGACGAAAACCATGTAGAGATTGTCCGCTACAACGATGCCCAGAATGGAAAACATGAAGACCGATAAGCCGGCAAAAAAGCGTCCACGTGCATCGTCGTCGCTCATGTAACCCACGCTGAAGACGTGAATCCAGAATGCCACGAACGCGACCACAAAGAGCATCGCAGCCGCATTCGCATCTATGAGAAATCCGGCCTCCAGCTTAAACGACCCCAAGGTCAGCCACGGATAGCTAAACCGCAGGGGCTTCTCCATCTCCGCTGGCAAAGCCGTGAACAACGCCAATGCCGCGCCAAGCACCGTCAGCGCCGCCGCGCAGGAAAGCACCGGCGCACCCCAGCGGCTCCGCCGGAAAAATGCAGCCGACACAGCCGCCGCGCCCAACGGCGCGAGCAACAATAGCCACAACAAGTGTTCCAAAGACATGGTCAGTGTTTTAGCGATTTGAGTTCATCCACGCGCACCGTTTCGCGTTTGCGGAAGAGCGCCACGATGAGCGCCAATCCGACAGCCACCTCGGCAGCGGCAACGGTGATAACGAAAAAGACGAAGACCGCCCCGTCCATGGAATTGTTGAACCGCGCGAATGCCACGAGGGCAAGCGTGGCGGCGGAAAGCATCAACTCGAGGCACATGTAAATGACCAGCGCATTGCGCCGCGCGAGCACACCCGTCAACCCGATGACGAAGAGCAGGCAGGCAAGCGTGAGAAAATGATGGAGACCGACGTGCATGGTTTGAAAATGAAATTGATTTCGCGCACATGGTGGAGAACTCGTCTCACAAATTGAAGCATTATCCCGCATATTTTTCCTCTGCTTATCCCGTGCGCAAGATGACTCGCCCACGCCCGTTTTTTCCCTTTTCTTCCCGCACCATGCGTTTCTTCCATCTTTTTATTCTGACGTTGTCCGTCTTCTCCCCTGCCCTCCTGTTAAGCGCCAAACCAAGCGCACAGACCGAAGTCACCATTCTCGCCGACCACGCCGCCGTCTCGCCCGGGCAGACATTGTATCTCGGCTTGCACCTCGTCTCACGCCCCGGATGGCACACTTACTGGAAAAATCCGGGCGAATCCGGCTTCCCGGCTTCCATCGAATGGAAAAGCACCACCCAGGCCAAAACAGGAGACTGGCTGTGGCCCGCGCCCAAGGAGTTTGTGCAGGGAGGAATTCGCAGCGCTATCATCGAAAACGACGCCATCATCTTAATCCCGCTCTCGGTGGCCCCCGACGTAAAATCCGGCGAATCCGTGACGCTCTCCGGCACTCTCTCCTGGTTGGAATGCAACGAGACCACCTGCGTCCCCCAGGAAGCCGCCCTCACCCTGACCCTTCCGGTTCAGTCCGCTGCGATACCAGCCAACACCGCGCTGTTCACCAAAGCGCACGCCGCCATCTACCACGACACACCGCAAGACACTGCGCCGCCAAACACGCCAAAAGCTGCAGAGCCGGCAGGACACGGCGGGGCACTGGTATGGGAGGACTGGTCGCCCGAACACCAGCAGACCTTGCTCGATGCCGGGCGGCTCGTCTATGTGGACTTCACCGCACGCTGGTGCGTCACCTGCCAAGTGAACAAGCGCATCTACAATGACAGCGCAGTCGCTGCCGCCTTGCGCCAACACAACGTCGCCCTGCTCCGCGCCGATTGGACGAAGAAGAATCCGCTCATCGCCGCCGAACTCGCCAAATACAAGCGCGCCGCAGTGCCCTTTAATGTCTTTCTCCAAAAAGGCCGCGCCCCCGTCGCCCTATCCGAGGTGCTTACCGCCGCGCACATGCTGGAGCGGCTGGACAGCGCACTGGGCAAGCACCCCGCAGACGCGCCCACGCCCGCGCCGTCCTCCGGCACCCTGCCCTTGCAGCTCGCATCCGGGTTTCTTGGCGGGCTGCTGCTCAACTTGATGCCCTGCGTCTTTCCTGTGCTCGGCATGAAGATCATGCACTTCGCCGCGCAAGCCGGAAACTCCAGACGCAAGACCGCCGCCCATGGCCTCGTGTTCACCTCCGGTGTGGTGCTGAGCTTCTGGGTGCTGGCGGCCTTGCTGCGGGTGCTGCGCGGCGGTGGTGAAACGTTGGGCTGGGGGTTTCAGTTACAGGAGCCGCGCTTTGTGTTCGTGTTGACGGTGCTCCTGCTGGTTTTTGCGCTGAACATGACCGGTCTTTTTGAAGTCGGCGGGCGTGCCGTCGGCGCGGGCGAATCCTTGCGCGCCAAGAGCGGACTGCCCGGCGCATTCTTCTCAGGCGTGCTCTCCACAGTCGTTGCCACGCCTTGCTCGGCCCCCTTTCTCGGCGTGGCTCTAGGTGCCGCGCTGACGTTGCCGCCAGTCGAATCATGGGCGCTCTTCACCGCCATCGCCCTCGGGCTTTCCACGCCATGCCTTGTCCTTGCCGCAGCACCGGGCCTGATACGCATCCTGCCACGCCCCGGCGCATGGATGGAGTCGTTTAAGCAAGGATTGTCGTTTTTGCTCTTCGGCAGCGTAGCCTATCTCGTGTGGGTGCTGGCGACGCAACTGGAGGCGGGATTATTACAGGTGCTCTTCAGCCTGGTGCTCATCGCCTTCGCTTGCTGGATATACGGACGCTGGACGCCGCCACACCGCTCAACGCGTGCCCGCCGGATCGGCGGCATCCTCGCTACGGCCCTCTTTCTTTGCGCTTGTGCATGGGGATTCTACGCCGGTTTTTAATTCCGCAGGGAACAGGCGGTGATTGGTCCCTCTGAAGTGTGCAGTCTGATTTTCCTTCAAAATTCTTCTTGCACCGTGCCGTTTTTTCTTCAGCTTCCACCTCCGTTGACCGTGTATCATCGTCCGGCGAATCCGATAAAGCGCCCATTGCGGCGCGTTCCTGGACAATCCCGCCTTCAACACCACACTAATCGAATTAAGACCCGCAATCGGGCAGAAAAGGAACAGTCGTTCAGTTTTGCACTGTTCACGTCACCACAACCAACGTTTCCCTTACGCCAAACCATGAGCGAATCTCAGGAAAACCCGAGGTCGGCACCTGCGCAAAAGACGCAATCCGGCCCGGTCGTTAAACCACAACAACCCGCATCCGTCACCGTCGAGGGCATACTCGAAATTGATGCGCGTAACTGCGGTGCGCTCGTCGCTCCTGTGCGCGCCGGGAAAACGCGCCCCACCGACCCCTTTGTTTCGCAAGACCTTATCAAACGCTACAAGCTCAAACGCGGCAGTTACATCACCGGGCAAGCGCTGCACGACACTCGATTCCCCAACCCCAAACTACGCACCGTCGAAACGGTGGACGGCCTCGACCCCGAAGTCCGCGCCCGCCGTTTCGCCTTCCAGCAGCTCACCAGCATAGCTCCCGACAAGCAACTCCGGCTCGAGACACAAGACGAACGCCTCACAAACCGGGTGATAGATCTTTTCTGCCCCATCGGCAAAGGCACCCGCGGCGTGATCGTCGCCCCGCCGCGCACAGGCAAAACCACCCTTTTAAAAGACATCGCCAAGGGCGTCTTCGAAAATCACCCCGAGTGCAAAGTCATGGTGCTCCTCGTGGATGAACGCCCCGAAGAAGTCACCGACTTCCGCCGCGACCTTCCCAATGCCGAACTTTACGCCTCGTCCAACGACGAAGATGTGCAAAACCACATCCGCGTGGCCGAAGCCTGCATCGAACGCGCCCGCCGCCTCGTCGAGGCAGGCGCTGAAACCGTCCTCCTCATAGACTCCCTCACCCGGCTCACCCGCGCTTACAACAACGCCAAAACCGGGTCGGGTAAGACAATGTCAGGAGGCATTGATTCGCGGGCACTGGAAAAACCACGGCAAATTTTTTCCAGCGCACGCAATACCGAGGAAGGTGGTAGCCTGACTATCGTCGCCTCGGCTCTCGTCCAAACGGGCAGCCGCATGGATGACCTCATTTTTGAAGAGTTCAAGGGGACTGGCAATATGGAGATGGTGCTCGACCGCAAAGTGGCCGAGCTACGCATCTGGCCTGCCTTCAACCTCGCCGCCAGCGGCACACGCAAAGAAGAACTCATTCTCGCCGCTGACGCATTGGAAGCTGCCTCCTTCCTCCGCCGCGCCATGGTCGGCGGTAAAATTGAAGATATCGCCGAGGCTATGATAGAGCGCCTCGGCAAAACAAAAAACAACGCCGAATTCATCCGCTTGATTCGCAGTTGACACCCGCTATCGCATCCACATCACACACCGCTCCTTCGAATATGCAGAATTTCGCAGCACAGTGCTTAGACATGGCCCGTTCAATACTCGGCCACAACTTGGAATCCATTAACGCAGACGGCACAATCGCTCCCGTCCCCGGCGAAGAAAGTCGCGCCGATGAACCCGGCCACGCTGCCCTCGCCCTCGGCGAATACTACCGCGCCACTGGAGAAACACTCGTCAACCGTGTAGATATCGTAGACCTCGTCGCCCGTTGCATAAACTCGCAGGTCAACCAAGACACCGAATCCGAAAACGGACTCGCCTACTCCGCTCTCGGCCTTCTCGCCTTCGGCCCCTCCAAGGAACGCAACATCGTCTGGGAACGCCTCTCTACTGAGACTCGAGTCCTGCTCGACAAACGCCTCCTCCACCGAAGCGATTACGACACCCACTACCAGGCCTTCAACATCGCCAAAGCCGTCACCCGGTTCTCGCTCGGCCTCTCCAAAAAAGACGAAATCGGCAGTCTCATTGAACGCTTCATCGAACGCATCAAAGCCAACGGCAGCGGACTTTTTTGCGATGACTGGCCAAAGACCCAAGAGCGCACAGACGTCCTTGGCGGCACCTACGACCTCTACGGCATCATGCAATTTGTCTTCATCCGCTCCGCCCTCCAATTGCATGCCAACATCCACCTGCGGGAACGCAAACTCCCCAGCCTGCGCACTTATGCCGAAAAATACCTGAAGCTCCTCCCCGACATCGTCCGTCAGGACGGGCTTGGCTGGTGCTACGGACGCGGCATAGGCAGCTACGGACAGATGCACAGCATCAGCCTCATCCTTCAGGCCATGCGCGACAAGTGGATCCCCGACGACAAGCTCAATCAATACAAGGAACTTGTCCGCCGCCTCTTCCAGTTTTTCTTCGTCACCTATCTTGATCAGGAACATGGCTTCCTCGTCATCCGTGACGCCGAGCGCGACACCATCCCCCACCACACCACCCGCATGGCGAACTTTGACGCCGCCCGCTACCTTTGCCAATGGGCACGCCTTGCGAAAATCGTCGGAGGCAGCCTTGACGCCTCCACTCCTCCTCCCCAGCGCGCCACCTGCCGCTATGTGCTTTTTGACAAAAGTAGCCGCAAAGATCAGGGCCTGTGCATCTATCAAGATCCCGCCAGCGGCTTGCACGTCCAGATCCCGATCGTTTCCGCCGGGCGCCACAAAGACAACTCCGACTCGCTCGCATTTCCGCACATGCCCGGCATCTTCGACTGGCCTGCAAACCAGTATCTGCCTGTCTTCCTGCCCGAACTGACTATCGGCGAACACACCTTCATCCCCTCCTTTTACGGCAAGAACATCACGACCAGTCTCGGCTTGAAGAACAACTTCTTCTTCCGCTACGAACAACCCGAGTTGATCACCAGAGACGAAAAAATCGTCCCCGGAATCGGAAGTTGTAAAATTGAATGGGAATTCAATGGTGGCAAAATTACCGGTAAATTCCGTTTTCAATTCCGCCAACGCCTCCAACTGGAAAAATTTCGTTTCATCCTCCCTATCGCCGCACCGCATCACCATTACCGCCTTGGCAGCCTCTTCACCCTCGGAGCCGAAAGCCTCCGTTGCGCCGTGGATAAAGAAGATTTTCAGGCGCACTGGGCAGACACCGAAGTCGTCTCGGAAGACCCGGCGCATCGCACTTATTACGGGAAGGTGCACTATTACCAGACCTTCCTCCGCGACCACCCGCTTACCCTAAAGCCTAACCAGCCTTACAATCTGGAAGTCAGCTTCCAGCCGCATATCGTCACCGTGGACGAGCTGGTCGGCGTCGGATAGGCGTCAGATATCGCCGCTTTTCTTTCCCGCCAGCGTTCCGCGGGTAACACCGAGTTGGCTGTGCAATTTGAGGGAACGCCAGAGCGATGCACCGTCCGTCTCGCCGCGCAGTAGCTCCGCGTAACGCTCAAGAGTCTGGCACACGGCGTCACGGGATTC
>JAITXH010000197.1 GCA_031284845.1 Puniceicoccales bacterium
GTGCGAGTCAAAGACGGACACTTTGCCACCGACGCCGGGCGCATCCGTTTTTGGGGCACCAACACCTGTTTTGCTGCAAATTTCACCACCCATGAAAATGCCGACAAAATTGCCGCCCGGCTCGCACGTTTCGGCATCAACTGCGTCCGCCTGCACCACATGGACGCCTATCATATCTGGAGCGCGAGCGGCGAGCCGAAGACGAAAATGACGATGGACAAAGCCCAACTCGATAAACTCGACTACTTCGTCGCGGCCCTGAAAAAACGCGGCATCTACATCAACTTGAATCTACACGTCTCCCGTGTCCTTGATGAGCGCGATGGCTTCCCGCCCGTGCAACACCGCACGGAACATGACAAGGGGATAGACAATTTTTACCGCCCGTTCATCGCCGCCAACAAGAAATACGCACGCGATCTGCTCACCCACGTCAACCCTTACACGGGCAAGGCCTACAAAGACGAACCCTCTGTCGCCATGATCGAGATGAACAACGAGAACTCCATTGTGAGCATGTGGTGCGGCTGGGGCGGACTCGAAGTGATACGCGACCCGTTTCTCGCCGCACTGCGCCGCGAGTGGAACCAGTGGCTCACGAAAAAATACGGCACCGATACGGCGTTGAAAGCTGCGTGGAAAACCCGTTCCGAGGCAGAAGGGCGCGAACTGCTCGCCCACGCCGGATTCCCGTCCGGTTATTTGCCAGCACACGACGGATGGAGTCTGGAGATGGATTCCGGTGCCCAGGCCGCGCTCTCCAACACAGGAGGTATCTTGCGCATAGACGTCAAAAAGAAGGGCGAAAAAGACTGGCAACCGCAACTGGTCGGCTCCGGGTTTTCCGTGGAGAAAAAACGCATTTACACGCTCCGTGTCAGGATGCGGGCGAGCCGCGCTACCACGGCATCCATCGGCGTTCGCATGAACCACGCCCCTTGGGAAGGGTTGGGTTTCGGCGCCGAATTGCCGCTTGCCAAAGAGTGGAAAGAGTTTCGCTTCATCGTCCAGCCGACCCTCGACGACTCCGTCGCACGCGTCGCCATCAGCCGACTCCATGCGGGCGTCACCTACGAGATAGACACCGTGTCGCTCAAGCCCGGCGGACATTTCGGGATGGATGCCGGAGAGTCGCTTAAAACAGGCACCGTCGGCGTGTTTTGGAAAAGGGAAACCAGTGCTCGCACCAAGGAAGCTGTGGACGATTTTTGCGATTTCCTTCTGGATATTGAAGGGAGCTATTGGGACGAGATGCGGGCTTTTGTAAAAAAGGAAATCGGTGCCAAACAGCCTGTTTCCGGGACGCAGCTCGAATACGGCGGCGTGTTTGCACAGGCGCGCATGGACTATTGCGACATTCACGCCTACTGGAATCACCCCTCTTTCCCCGGACGCGCATGGGATACCGGCAACTGGTTTTTGCGCAATCGTGCCCTCGTCAACGAGCTTGAGCATGAGATATTGCCCACGCTCGCCACTAAGCGCATCGCCGGAAAACCCTACACCGTGAGCGAATACAACCACCCTTGGCCCAACCAATACGCGGCGGAAGGTCTGCCCCTGCTCGCCGCTTTTGGCGCATTTCAGGATTGGGATGGCATTTTCCCCTTTGCCTACCTGCATTCCGATGCGATTGAGCCGCGCACGGCCTCGAGTTTTTTCGACACCGCAGGCAACACCGTGCAAATGGCGCACATGATAGCCTGCCGCGCCTTGCTCAACAGCAATGTCGTTGCGCGCCAATCCGTCACCCTCCCGTTTGCGCCAGCTCAGGAGCGGGAAATCTTGCGGCGGTGGCGCAATCCTTATCAGTTCAGCTTTGGCGGCCTGGGCGCAGATTCCCGCTTGGCGCTCACCGGACGGACAGCACTGAAAACGGTGGACAAACCGGAACGTGCCGCCACGCCGCCCTCTGGACTTGGGAAACCGCAGAAAACACCCACGCAATGGCCCTTGCGCTTCGAGGCCCGCGATGGCTCTGCGATGATTTTTTCCAAGACAGACCACGGCGGCACCGTCTCCGCATTCACGGCGGACGCTGGTTTATTTACCGGCTTTGTTTCTGTGCCAGGCGAGGCCGTTCCTCTGCTTGCCCGGCGGAGCGGTGGCGCGGCATCGGCTCCCTCCATGGCATTGCGTTTTACCCAAAAACCGAATCTTGGCTGGGCGACTGTCACCCTCGCCCGTATTGCGCCGGGCCGTTACCTGCTCACGGCCACAGGAGAGATGCGCAACACCGGTATGGTGCTGCAAAAGCTGGAAGCAGATAAAGTGACAGTCGGGCGCAACTGGGGCACTCCGCCCATCTTGTGTGAAGGCATCGCGGCGCAACTGGAAGTCGGCGGCGCGGCTCCGGGCCAATTGCGTTGCTGGGCGCTCGACGAAAGTGGAAACCGCCGGAGCGAGGTCCCAATTGCCAGGGAAGGGGAAAAAACCTTTTTTGCAATCACCCCCGCTTATAAAACGATTTGGTATGAGGTTGAAGCCAACTAGCCTGCATCAGGGCGGGTGATTTCCTATCCATGAATTACACGAATTTCACGAATTGGGTAAAAAAGATAACCTAAGCCTTTTTTTGACGCGAATTGCAGGAATGTGCGCCGATGCATGTTGAGCTCATTCGTAAAATATCCTGACAACCCGCAGTTAAAACGGGAATTATTTTTGTGTTTCAAGATGACAAAAAAATCGTGAAATTCGTGGATGAAAAATCGTCTTCTTTGTTCTTTTTTGCGGGAGGTGGTCTAGAAACTCGCCTTCAGGGCTTCGCGCCATACCCCTTGGATCTGCGCTTCTTCGCCGGGTGCGCCCAGTGCCTCGCAAAGGGCGCTGCGTTCGCGTGAGGCACGCCA